>DATHOG010000187.1:0-37470 GCA_035485115.1 Candidatus Sulfotelmatobacter sp.
GCAATTGAACGGTGCCACCGTTGGCGGAGTAGCGAACACCATCTTGAGCAGTGGCGGCGCGGGAACGACGACCTTGATTTTGACGAACGGGCAGGGCTTGGGGACACAAAACATGACGGTGAGCAACAACCTGACCGGCGGCATCATCAATGCCGCGACGGCCGTCACCATTTACAGTCTCATGACCGGCGCAGGATTTACCAAGACTGGCGCGGGGGCGCTGACATTGACAGCCTCCAATCTGTATTCTGGAAATACCGTCATCCGCGCAGGGGCGCTCATGCTCGGGGATGGTGCTTATTTAAATAATTCCACGCTCGTGCTGGCCGGCGGCACGTTTGAACGGCTCACGCAAAATATAACACCGACGCGGGCCAATGCTTATCGTTCGCCGCTGATTGTTTCGAACACCTCATACATCGTCACGACCGCCACCGCCTCTTCGCGCACCATTCATTTTGATTCGCCGGTCAGCTGCGTGGCCGGCTCGACACTGGTCCTGAGCAATACAGCGACGCCCGGCACGAATCAGTTCCGCCTTTACGCCGGAGGCATCAAGTTCGCCGGCAATATCTTCCTCATCAGCACCGGCACCGGTAACAAGGCGATGCTCGAACTTTACAACACCAACAATCCGGCGGGCGGCTCGGATGATGTTTTCACCGGCTTCATCAGCGGCGGCGGCTCGGTTTATCGGAGCGTGGAAGGCTCCAACCTCGGTGGCAACGTAATCTTCAGCAATGCCAATATTTATGTCGGCGGCACGGAAATCCGCGGCGGTTTTATTGGCCTGGGCGCGAACACCTGCCTGGGCAGCGGTCCGGTTACCATCGGCGGGAATTCCACGCCGCTCGGGCTATACGCCGTGGATGCCGCGCGCACGTTGAACAACGTCATCACGGTGGACACCACCATCGCGAACTCGACCAACCTCCAGATCAACGGCTCGCAAAATTTGACATTGGGCGGACGGATTCTCATCCACACGAATCTTATGCAGTTCACCATCAACAACACCGCGCTGACGACCATCACCGGGGTGGTGACCAACGCGGGCCCGACGGCGGCGGGCATCGTGAAGCAGGGGCCGGGCACGCTGATGTTGGAGGCAACCAATACCTTCAACGGCTCCGTGGTTCTGGCCGCCGGCACGCTGGCCCTCGGCGGCAACGGTGCCATCGCCAGCGCCACCAATATTATATTGGCAGCGGGGACCTCATTTGATGTTTCCGCGCGCAACACGACGCTCGCATTGGGCGGCAGCCAGCAACTGACCGTCACCAACTGGAACGGGCTCACGGAAAATATCGCCGGCAGCCCCGCGGCTGGTTTGTCACTCGGTACGGGTACGACGATGGCGCTGATGTTTTCCAACGGTGTGCCGGCCGTCACCGTCAGCAACGGCACGCTGACCCTCAACGGCGGCGCGATCAATGCGTCCGTGCTGGGCGGCCCATGGCCGGATGGTTCGTATCTCTTGATCGACACAACCAACGGCGGAGCCGTGTCGGGAACTTTGCCCCCGTTTGTTAACCTTAACAGCCCGGCTCTTCCGGCGGGTGCGTTTGCGGTCCCCCAGATCGCCGGCGGCAAATTATTTTTGGACTATCAGGTTTTTGTCAGCGCCTATGACACCGGCCCCGGATTCTTCAGCGGTGAAAATCTGGTGCACGATGATTTCAGCGGGCGCAGTTTTTATGTCTGGTCCACGACGAATCTTTCATTGCCGGTTTCGACCTGGAATTTTGAGGGGCCGACGGTAGAGCACCCGGTCTCGGGGAGCACGCCGGCGATGAGCCATTACGGCATCACGGTCACGCCCTCGGTATCGCCGACCTATTACGTGTTTGCCACGACCAACTTGGGCCCTTATGGCACCAATGAACCGCTGGTGATCCTGACGACGGACGACTTTGTCAGCTTCACGGTCACTCCCACGAATGCGAACGTCAACAGTGCGGGCGTATTTTCTTTTCCATCCGCGCCCGTCATCACACAGCAGCCGGCGAGCCTGTCTTTGCTCCAAGGCCAGAACGCGCATTTCACTGTGGCGGCCGCCGGTACCGCTCTAAATTTTCAATGGTATCAGAATGGCGGCGCGCTGCCCGGATCGGCGGTTTCCAACCTGGTGCTGGCCGGTGTGACCGCCGCGAATGCCGGCAGTTATTTTGCCGTGGTGACGAATACGGCCGGGGCGGCGACCAGCAGTGCTGCCATGCTGTGGATTGCCGCGATGCCCGACATTTCTTTGCAGCAAAATTCCAATGGCATCGCCCTGGCCGGAAGTTCGGTGACCGGATTGAATTACATCGTGCAATCTGCGACCAACCTGCTCGCGCCGACGTGGACGCCCGTGTTTACCAATGTCACGGACGCGGATGGTCTAATACAGTTTCAATCATCAGTCCGCGGCCCGTTGCAATTTTATCGCCTCATGTTTCCTTGAAGGTCGTGTCGACGATGACCCGGATTGCGAAAAAATTAAGACAGGATTAAGAAATTACGGCGAAAATATTTTCGAAAAAGTTGCGAAAATTTTTGCTTTCTGTTTGACCCGTGCGAAGATTTGCAATAATAAATCCGCGTGCCATCACATGATTCGACAACCCGGTCATGTGATGGCTTCAATGCAACCACTCAATGCTGAACACCAAGTCATTTTTGACCGTTGATTTCGGGGCCGGCAGTCTCAAGCTCGCAGAGTTCGAGATCAACGACGCGGGTGGATTGTTGCTGGTCAACTTTCTCATCAAGCCGCTCGGGCCCGAAGGCGCGCAGGAAGCCACGCGCGAAAAAATAATTCTCGAAACCTTGCAGCAGGCGATCACGGAAAAAGGTTTCAAGGCGAAGAACGTCAACGTGTGTGCGCCGGGCTTCCATGTTTTCTCCAAGTTCGTGAAACTGCCGCCGGTGGACTCGGCGAAGGTCGGCCAGATCATCCAGTACGAGGCGCAGCAGAACGTTCCGTTTCCGCTGAGCGAGGTCGTGTGGGACTACCAGATCCTCGGCACGGCGCCGAGCGGCGAACTGGAAGTCCTGCTGGTGGCGATCAAATCCGAGATCGTCGAGGGACTGTTCCGCGTGGCGGAGCAGGCGAAGTTGAAGCTGAACCTGTGCGATGCCTCGCCGGCTGCGTTGAGCAACGCCTTCAAATTTAATTACGGCGAACTGGAAGACTGCACGATGCTCCTGGACATCGGCGCCAAGACGAGCAACCTCCTGTTCTTCGAAAATGGAAAAATTTTCTCGCGCAGCATCAATCTGGGTGCGAACGCCATCACCCAGGATTTCGCGAACGAGTCCAAGTTAAAATTCGATGACGCCGAAAAGATAAAAATCCAGGAAGGCTTCGTCAGCCTCGGTGGCGCTTACGAGGAGCCGGAGAATCCGAACCAGGCGGCAATTTCCAAGATTGCACGCCAGTTCATGACCAAGCTGCACATCCAGGTCAATCAGACGATGCAGTTTTATCGCGGCCAGCAGGGCGGGAGCGCGCCGCAGCGTCTGTTTTTGAGCGGCGGTGCGAGCATCATGCCGTATACGGCGCAGTTTTTCGCGGAAAAGTTGAACGTGCCCGTGGAATATTTCAATCCGTTCCGCAACGTGCAGATCGGGCCGGAAGTCAACCTGGAGGAACTTTCGCGCGTGGCGCACGGCATGGGCGAAGTCGTGGGATTGGGCCTGCGCAACCTGGCGAATTGTCCGGTGGAGATGAACCTGATGCCGGAAAGTACCTTGCGCTGGCAGGCGTTCAACCAGAAGAAGCCGTTCCTGCTGGCAACCGTTTACAGTCTGGCGCTGGTGATGTTTGTCATCGGCTACCTGTTCGCGTCCCTGGCAAAAAACAAGGTGTCTGAAAGAGAAAAACTTGAACCGCAGGTGGCAGGCATTCAGTCCAAGGTGGACCGGATGCAGAGAGCGTGGAAAAACCTGCAAAAGTCCGAGGCTGACGCCGCACAATATACTCTGTGGATGCAACAACGGTTCTACTGGGCGGATTTTATGGCCGACATGCGCCTCGCCTTGATCCGTTCGGAAGACAGCATGAAGAAAAAGTTGTCTGCGCAAAAACCGGGCATCGAAGCCGGCGTCTGGATCGAGTCGATGGGTTTTGCGAATGATCTCACCGGGCAAGGTCAAAACCAATCACCCATGCCGCCGGGACCGCCGCCAACCGCCGGGAACAACGGCCAGCCGGCGGATGCCGGCGCGAACACCAATGCGGTCATGCTGATCTGTCGGGCGGTGGATTTGTCGAAGGCCACCGGCGATTCGTCCTCGTCCGTGGACCACGATCTGGCGTTTGTGGTGGAAAGTGAAGTGAAGAATTCACCGTTTGTGGATCCCAAGTCAACCACGCTCACCGGCAGCCTTAACCAGGACGAGAACACATCCACGTTCACCTTTGCGCTGGTCGTGGCTCCGGCCAATGCGCCCGGGATGACGACCGTACCCGCCGCGCCACCACCGCAATGAACTGATATGGGCTGGATCAAACGCAATTTGTTTTTCGTGATCGGCGGCATCCTCGCGCTGGGGCTGCTGGGTGCTGCGGGTTACTATATCTGGGCCTCGTGGTCGAATAACGCCAAGGCATTCGACGACCTCACGCAGGTCGTTCAAAATCTCAAGTCGTTGAACGATCAAAAGCCGTCCCCCGGCAACGACAGAAATAACAACATCCAAAACGCCAAGGATCAAGAGAAGCAACTCCGGGACTGGCTGGCTTCATCGGCGAATAATTTCCAGCCCATCGATCCAATTCCGCAGGGGCAGGTGACCGGCGCGAATTTTTCCGGCGCGCTTCAGAGTACGCTGGGTCAGTTGCGGCACGAGGCGGATGCCGCCGGCGTGCTGCTGCCGCCGAAATTTGATTTTTCATTCACGGCGGAGGGCGACCGGATGACGTTCACGCCGTCAGGTCTTGGACCGTTGGCGGAACAGCTCGGCGAGGTTGCGGCGATTTCGCGGATCTTATATGCGGCGCGGGTCAATGCCTTCGACGGCATCCAGCGGGTGCGCGCCTCGGATGATGACGCGTCCGGTCAGCCCTCCGATTACATTGACTATCGTCCGGTAACGAACGAGCTTGCGATCATCGAGCCGTACGTCATCACGTTCCGGGCGTTCACGCCGGAACTGGCGGCGGTGCTGTCCGATTTGGCGACTGCCAAAAATGCGTTTATCGTCAAGGCCGTCACCGTCACCCGCGCGGATAATTCCGGCGCGGCGGGGCCGGTAGGCGGCGACCAGCCATCCGGGATGCCGCCGGTGGCGCGCGGTCCCGGTGAATTTCCGCAACCGGCATCAATGCCCGGTATGATGCCACCCGCCGCGGGCAGGGGTGGTTTGCAAACGGTGCTGAAGGAACAATTGCTGCACATCACGCTGGAGGTGCAGATCGTGAAACTGCTGCCGTCAACCCCACCGAAGAGCTGAATGCAATTCATCAAGAAACATTACGAGAAGATTTTGCTCGGCGTTGTCCTCGCGGGACTGGTGGGCGCGCTGGTGTTCATGCCGTTTTACATCTCCTCGGACAATGCGGCGACCCGGGAGCAGACCGATACGATCATCAACCCTTCGACCAAGACGTTGCCGGACCTGGACCTTTCGGCGCAGGCGGCGGCGGCGGCGCGGTTGCGGGGTGATTACAGCCTTGATTTGGACACGACCAACAAGGTTTTTAATCCGCAGGTCTGGGTGAGGCAGTCGGACGGGACGATCGTTCCGGCGGCCAACCACACGGGTCCGCAAATGTGCGTGGTCACGGGCATCACGCCATTATATCTGGTCATCTCATTGGATTCGGTTTCGGTCAATGAACTCGGGGCGCGTTACAGCATTGGCGTGGAAAAACAGGCGGAAAAAAATCCATCCAAGCGTCGTAAACAGGAACGTTCGTCGGTTGTGGGTGACAAGCCCAACGATATGTTTTCGATTGTTTCGGTCAAAGGTGATGACACCAACAATCCCACCGAAGTTGACTTGAAGCTGACGGACACAGGTGAGATGATTTCCATCGCGTCCGGCAAACCTTATAAGCGGGTGGACGGTTACATGGCGGATTTCCGTTATGACCCGGAGAAGCTGGTTTTCCAAAACGCGCGGACCGGTGATGTGCGTGCAAGCGGCCATGACATTGTTTTTAATGGCACACGTTTTATGGTGGACGATGTGCAGCAAAACCAGCTGGTGTTGCAAGACCTGTCGAACCAGAAAAAAACCACCTTGAACTTTACGCCCTGACTGATACAAATTTTAGATTGAACCGACATATTCCCTGACGAACCAGATTTTTTGCCATGAGAAAAACCGCCTATCTTTACTTTGGCCTCGCCGTGTTGCTGGCAATCCCTGCCGCCGTCCGCGCGCAGGATAATGCTGCAGCGTTGGCCGTACAACAAGCCGTCCTCAACCAGGCCAAGACCAAGGAGCTGCGCGAGAAGCTGGCCGATGCCAGCGCCGCGGAGCAACGCAATGATATAACCGGCGCCGCGAAGATTTATCAGGAATCCGTCTCGCTCGCGCAGGAAATCGGTTCCACCGGCATCGAGCCGTTAAGCGCCGCCGCCATCGGCGGTCTGGCGCGGACCGCGTTGGCGCTCGCCCGCGATGCGCAATCGCGCCAGGATTATTACGAGGCGGATACGCAGGTGAAACGTGTGCTCAAGGCCGATCCCAAAAATCCCGATGCCATCGCCTTTCAGGCGCAGAACGATGAATTGATCGAGCAGAACCGCGGCAGGCAGGCCGACGTGCAAACCGCCAGCCAGATGCCGGTATACAAAGATCAGAAGATACAGGCTGCGACGTATTTGCAGGATGGCAAACTGCTTTACGAGGCGGGCAAGCTGGATGAAGCCGATGCTAAACTCGCCATGGCACAGAAGCTCGATGCCGATCTTCCGGGCGTTTATTACTACCAGAATCTCATCAAGCAAACACGCAACCATCGCGAACTTGAACAGCATACCGTGGATACGCAGGAACGCATGAACATGGTCGAAAGGCGCTGGGTTCTGCCCCAGAGCACCGTCAATATGCCGTCACCGAATCCGTATGCGACGAATGATTTGATTTACACGGGCACGGGACGTCAGGGCATTGAACAAAAGCTGGGTCATATCCGCTTTGACAGTGTCTCCTTCGACGGGCCGTTGAGCGCCGTGTTGGATGACCTGCAGAAACTCACCAAGTTGCGCGATCCCGAACATAAAGGTGTGAACTTTATGATCAACCCCAATCCGGACCAGTCCGGCCCGGAGATTGCAGCCCCTGCCAACGGCGGATTTGGCGGTGCTGGCGGCCTGAGTGCCGCGCCAGCCCCCCAGCCGGCCCCGACTACGACGGTTGATCCGGCGACCGGGCTGCCGGTCACGACCGCCGCGGCCGGTGGCGAGAAGGTAGATATTTCGACGGCCGTAACGGTGAAGTTGAATCTTACCGATGTCCTGCTGGCCGATTTGCTGGAGGCCATCATCATGGTTGCGGAGCATCCGGATGGTCATCAGTTGAAATATTCAGTTACCGATTACGGCGTGGTGTTTGCAGACAAGGGTGCGGAATCGCCCTTGATGTTCACGCGCACATTCAAGGTTGATCCGAACACTTTCTATTCCGGTCTGGAAAGCGTCGGGGCCTCAAGCTTCGGGAGTGTTTCGTCAAGCGGCGGCGGCAGCAGCGGCTCCAGCGGTGGTGGCGGCAGCAGCAGCCAGAACAATGGTGCGGTAGTTGGCGTGGTGAACGCCTTTTCCGGTGCCAGCCAATTACGCAGCTCCGGTGGCTCTGGCGGCGGTGGCGGCGGCGGCAGTGGACAAGGCGCGGTCAACCCGCTCAACGCCTCTGGCGCCGGTGGCACCGGTGGTGCCGGCGGCGGCGTGTCCGGTCAGGGCGGCTTGAATTATATCACGCAAGTGACACTGGCGCAGACACCCAGTGCCGCGGCGCGCGCATTTTTCTCGGCTTTGGGTGTGAATCTTCTACAACCCCCAGGCAAGGCAGTTTTCTTCAATGACCGTTCGGGTATCATCCTTGTGCGGGCCACGGAGCAGGATTTGGACACGATTGACCAGGCCATCCAGGTTCTCAACGCGGTTCCACCGCAGGTTCATATCAAGGCGCGCTTCATTGAAGTGGAACAGGATGACAACAACCAGTTCGGCCTCGACTGGTATCTCGGCCAGTTCAACATCGGCAGGCAAGTCGTGGGCAGCGGCGGCACTGCGCCTTCCATAAATGTTCCGACATCGGCGGCGAATCCTTCGCTCGGCCCCTCGGGAAGCGCGTTCCCTGGGAACACGCTGGCCAGCCTTATCCCGGGATCCGCCACCGACCAGATACTGACCAGCGGCCTGCGCAACACCGGCCCGGCCGTGGCGACCATCACGGGCATCCTGACGGATCCGAATTTCCGGGTGGTCCTCCATGCGCTGGAACAGCGCACCGGCTCGGAAAACCTGGGCGAGCCGGAAGTGACCACCACAAGCGGACGCCAGACGCAGATGCGCGCCACCTCCGTCCTCACGATCATTTATGGTTACAATTTCCAACAAGGGCAGGGCGGTATCAGCACCGGCTCTTCCGGTGGTTCAACGCCGTAAAAAACGTAATTTTAACCAGAGATTAAAAATGAAGACTCTCAAATCCAGTCCGATTCTCAAGGCGGCTATTATCCTGGCAGTTGCTGCCAAGGCCGCCACGGTCCAGGCGCAGACCATCAATTCGACGCCCGGCGTGTCCGCACTTACGCCGATCACGCAGCAAGTGGAAACCGGCCCGATTCTTGACGTGGTTCCCTATGTTTTGTCAGATGGTTACACGATCAGCATGGCCTTGATTCCGTCGGATACGGAGTTTGCGGGCTACCAGACGCCACCGACCATCCCGGATGTCACCGGCAGTCTGAACATCGTCCAGACTCCTGTGTTGCTTCCGCAATTTACCGTCCGTCAGGTGGTCACGACCGTGAATGTGTGGGACAACCAGACGGTGGTTCTCGGCGGACTGGTCTCCTCACAGGTGCAAAGCACCAAGGACAAGGTTCCGATTATCGGCGATGTGCCGTTGGTGGGCCGTCTGTTTCAGAGCGCCAGCAAAGTCACCAGCAAAAACAACCTGATGATATTCGTGACGGCGACCATCGTTGATCCGTCCGGCCTGCGCGTCCATTCGGATGATGAACTGCCGTTCGCGCAAAATTCAATTCCGGCCCAGCCGCCGGGAGCGTTGCAGGCGGTGGGGAACACCTATGAGACGCATTTGTCGCCGCCGGTCAGCCAGTGAACCGCCTGCTCATTGTTGACGGGCACGCTTACGCGTATCGCGCATTTCACGCCATTCGCGATTTGCGTTCGCCTGAAGGCCAGCCGAAGAATGCGGTTTACGGTTTTTTGAAGATGCTGGAAAAGATGCGGGCGACGGTTGACCCGACGCATTTGATCGTGGTGTGGGATGGGGGACTGAGCGCGGAACGCCAGGCGCTGTTGCCGGAATACAAGGCGCACCGGCCGGAGATGCCGGAGGATTTGCGGCCGCAACTGGACGAGATCGGAAGTTATCTCGATGCCGCCGGGGTGGCGCAGTTTTGCGGGGACGGCATTGAGGCCGATGATTACATCGCCTGCCTTGCGCGGCGGGCGGCGGAGAAGGATTGGCGGGTGATCATCGCCAGTTCGGACAAGGATTTTATGCAGCTGGTCACGGAGCGGGTCGGGTTGTTGAACCCGAACGACAAGACCGGAAAGATCTGGGGGCGCGACGAAGTGCGCGCCAAGTCCGGCGTGGAGCCGGGTCAGATCGCCGGCTGGCTGGCGCTGATGGGCGACGCGGTGGACAACATTCCCGGCGTGCCGGGCGTGGGGCCAAAGACGGCGGCGGTGCTGCTGGAACAATTTGGAACGGTGGAAAATTTGCAGGTGCGGACCGGCGAAGTGAAGTCCGAGAGATTGCGGGCTTCACTCATGATGTCGGCGGAGACGGTGAAACGGAATTTGGAACTCGTGCGGCTGGCGGAAGTGCCGTGTGAACTGGAGCCGGAAAAACTGGCGGTGCGTCCGCCGGAAGTGGAAAAGTTGCGCAATCTTTTCCGGCGCTGGGGTTTCAAAGGCATGCTGGCGGACTTGGAAGCGCGGTCCGTGCGGCAGGCGGAGTTGATTTGAAAATGAATTTGCGAAGCTTGAACAATATGATGTCCGGCATGGCCAACAATATAATGGCAGGTATTTTTAGACAAACCTGCCATGCTGGGGTATTGTCGTCGACTTACATGAAGCCGTTGTCTGTTCGAGCCGGTTTTTGCGCCGCATTCCTTGCGTTGGCGTCACTTTTTCTTTCTTCAGGACCGGTCCGGGCGCAGACCAATTATTATGCGACCAACGGGACGGAATACGCCGTGATCGGCTCGCTGCCCGGCGACCAGATGTTTTCAGATGTGGCCATCTCGCCCGCCGGCGGTTTTGTGGTCTGGCAGGACAACATCACCGATGGCGACGGCTGGGGCATCAGCGCGCGCAAGCTGGACAACACGTTGTCGGGCACGCTGGGCACGTTCCGCGTCAATACCATCGGTGCCGGCAACCAGGAGCGTCCGCACGTGGCGTTGTTGAAAAACGGCGGCGCGGTCTTTGTCTGGCAGGGTGGCAAGCTGGGTTTTCAACACATCTGGGCGCGGTTCCTGAATGTTTCGAACACGTTTATCAACGCGAATGATGTTCAGGTCAATACGTTCAGCAATAATTTCCAGATCAACCCGGCGGTCACGGTGCTCAACAACAGCAACGTGGTGGTGGTGTGGAGCAGCTTCGACCAGGCCGGCTCGAACTCCCTGCAGGATGTTTATGCGCAAATTCTTTCACCCGCGGGGCAGAAGATCGGCGGCGAGTTTCTCCTGAATCAATTCACCACCCTCAACCAACGTTCGCCGGCAGTTGCCGCGTTGCCCGGCGGCGGGTTCATTGCGACCTGGGTTTCCGAGCAAGAACGCATCGTCGCCCCCGTGTTGGGCACGAATTTCAACTATACGAGCGCCAGCGGTGTGGTTAATCCCAGTGCTGACGTATATGCGCGCACGTTTGATGCAAACGGCAACGCCCTCGGCAACGAATTTTTGGTGAATGCGGATTCGAATCCCTGCACTGCGCCGGCCGTGGCGGTGGCGACCGACGGCAGTTATCTGATTGCCTGGACGGCCTATAATCTTTCCAATCCGACCAACAGTTTCGACGTTTACGGTCGCACCTTCACAAGCGGTGGTTCAGGTGGTTCGGTGTTACGCATCAATACCCACGTGTATGGCGACCAGTACGTCCCGCGCGTGGCGGCACTCGGGCTGGATTATCTGGTCACGTGGACCAGTCTGGCGCAGGACGGCTCGCGCGAAGGCGTCTATGGACAGTTCGTTCACAGCACGGGCTCGCTGACCGGATCAGAACTCCGGATGAACACGACGACTGCCGGTCAACAGATGCAGCCAGCCGTCGCGTCGGATAGTGCGAACCAATTCATCGTGACTTGGAGTTCTTTTACCGGGCTGCCGAATGAATTTGACCTGTACGCCCAGCGTTATCTCAATGTTTCGTCTAATTTGCTGCCGATGCCCGCACCGTTTGTGTGGGCGCCGTTCGTGGTGAGCAATGGCGTGTATCAGCCGCAGCTGGTGGTCTGTTGGACGCCGCTGCTCGGTCTTTCAATTTCCAATTACGAAGTCTTTGCGAATGGCGGCACCACGCCGATGGGGCTGACAACCAGCAATCAATGGACGATGACGGCGGCAAACGGACTGTCCACCAATACCACGGTTTCTTTCCAGGTGAGCTATGTGACGACGGATGGCAGGACGCCGACAACGGTTTCACCCCCGGCCAGCGGGACCACCTGGTCCGGTTTGAACTGGGGTGGCATACCTTACGAATGGATGGCTGCATATTACGGCGGCTATATAAATGGTAAATATTACACGAATAACTGGCCGTTGGCCTCGTCATCGTTGGGCCAGCGTTTGACATTGTATGGTGCGTTCGTCAGCGGGGCCAATCCGTATGATTCCAGCACCTGGCTTAAGACGCAATTTACCAGTACCGCCGAAGGGATGTTCCTGAGCTGGAACACGCAGCCGGGCGCAACCTATCAGGTGCAGGTTTCCACCGACTTGAAGACCTGGAATAATTCCGGTGCTCCGCGGTTTGCCGCGGGGACCTCGGATTCAATTTACATCGGTAGCGGCAACCCGGCCGGTTACTATCAAGTTATTTTGATGCGATAAATTTCTATGCGGACACTGATCAAAACAATTTTTTGCACGGCGGCGGTGATTTTCTTGTCGGCGCAGCTGCTGCCGGCCTATTCAATTCTCGGCCCGGGTGTCGGCGGCGGAACGGGCGGCGATGCCTGGGAGGCTGAGATAATCGGGTACGGAACCACGGTGGAACATGCGGATGTGGGCACGCCGAAGAACATTGGCGAGGGTTATCGGCGGATTACTCCCGTGATGTATTATGCCAGTGACGCATCGTTCATCGATTTTTTTGGAACGGTTGGCCTGACCAACATCGATTCGGCCTTTGCCATGATTAACGGGGTGATGTGCGGCCAAACCAACACCCCGCTTTTTTTAAGTTCGCCGACAAACGGGGTTCTTTCCAGCTTTAACAACCCCTATACCGGCGTTCCGTGGGTTATGGGAACGTCCGGGAACTCCCTGGATGCCTACACCGTTGATCTGGCTGACTTTCCGCTGGAGGCCCAGGCATTGAATGCGACGGCGCAGTCAGCCTTGCTCTTTGACTTGCGTTCTTCGACCCTGGAGTTGATTGCGGAACAGATGGGTCTTGCTCCGCCCGAACGTTACACCTGGACTTTGCATGACCGATACCTTCCGAGCGGAGGAAAGTGTCCGCTGGACGAGTTATATTTGGTGGTCCAACGTAACTACGACATAATTAATTCCCCCTTCAACCAGGTTCAATATTCGCCTTATGTAAACGGGACGCTTTATACCTACGTTATTCAGGAGAATTGCACGGGTCCGAACGCGCTGGCTTACACCATCCCGGAGGCGGTTGACCAGTTTGCCGATACTTTCACCGCGGTTGCCGATTTTGGTTTGGAACCTGGCGGTTATTACTATGGCTTTACGCGTGATGATGTCGCCGGTCTCCGGTATTTGATGACTTCCAACAATGTTGTTTTTGAGAACCCGGCACCATCCGGCAGCTTGTTGATTGTGACCAACACCCAGGCACCGGCAACCTTTACTCCGACACTGCCGATCAGCCTGCTGCTGGCGCAGGCGCTGACCAATGACCCGGCGACATTGCAGACAAATTATCCCGGACTGACTTATCTTTCCGTGATCACCAATCTCGTCACTTTGGTGACTTCCAATGTGAACCTCTATTTCACTAATTTGCCGCCGCCTTATACAAACAGCGTACCGTTTTCCAACAACATGGCGGTGTATCCGACGAATGGAACCATCCCTTTTACGAACTGGACGCCGGTGCAGTACGGAAACCAGCAATTGCTGACGACACTGCCGCTTGAGGATTTGATTTATGATGCACAATTTGAGAGCCCGTCCGAGCTGGAAGCCACTTTCCCGGGACTGCTGGTAGGCGGCGTGCAGACAAATTTCTTCACGGTGCAGATAAGCACCAATTACGAATTGATTCCCACCAATCAAACGGTTTTGCCGGTGTTCTCGGGTACGATTGCGGACCTGCCCATTGAAACGAAACTGACCAACATCTATTACTTCACCAACCAGCCGGGGCCGACGGTGATCAATTACGACCGCACCCAGCCCTATAGCACCATATCCACGATGGATTTAGGTGCGTTTGTTGACCGATCCGCCACCGATGCGCCGGCGGTATTGGAGGCGTTGTATCCCGGTTTGGAAGTCTTGCAAGCCACCACTTCGCCATCGTTTATTCCGGTCACCAATTATATCTCCTACCTGACCAATAAAACCGGCGCGCCTTATCAAGGGTCACCCATACTGGTGACGGTGGCGGTGTCCTCCGGCTACCAGTGGGTGACCAACTGGCATTACACATTTGGCAATGTGATCACGAATCATTTCTCGACGAATCGTCTGGTAGTAGTCCAGAGCATCTGGATCACCAACCAGGTCGGGGCGCCCTATGGCAGTCCGTTCATTGCTGTCACCAATAACAAAACCATTACGACCAATCTGATTTCGGGCGACTTTTTCCTGATTCCCACGAATTGGTGCGGTTTTGATCTGGTGCTGTCACAACCGCTGGGTAATCCGCCATATGCATATGGTCCCACCAATACGATCATCTATGCCGGATACAACACCAACGGCTCAACGGGCACCAATGCCGCTGCCGGCGGGAATTCGTTCGGGTTGATCCGAAATATATTCGACATCTATACGAATTATAATTATGCGGTTTACCCGGGCATCTGCGAACCGCTCTCCTTGTTTATCACCAATTACTCCACGAACATATTCACGCAATATGATTATCAATTCCTGAACGTGGTGACCAATCATTACTACACAAACTCTCCGATATTTGAATATTTTACCAATATCTATTTCATACCGGGAGGGTCTCCAAACATGTTGGGGACCAACATCGTGGTGACGAATTTCTATGAGAACCTTCCGGGCGGTGATTTTTATATCATCCCTACGAATTGGTGCGGCTTCCAAATCACGGCATTGATCACAAATCTGTTTATAAATACCAACATCGTGCTCACCAACCAGAGTTACGGCAGCGGTACCGTCACCTCCGCCCAAACCACGGTGATCGAGTATGAGGGTTATACCAACTACACCTATTCCATCCGTCCCGGCCAATGCGAGCCGACCATCGGAACCTCGACCAACTATTCGACGAACATTGTCGACCGGTATAGTTACTATTTCGGCAATATCGTCACCAACCACTTCTTCACCAACGGCCCGGTCACGGTTGTGACCACCAATGATGCCGCCTTGACCAACGGGCTGGTGGGCATGATCACCAACATCGTCACCACGAATGTCATCCCGGCATACATTGGCGGAGATTTTTATATCATTCCGCCGAGTGACTGCGGCTTTACCATCTTATCCACGCAGTTGACGAGTATTGTGATTTCGACGAACACAACGTTCGTGACCAATATAGACTATCCGCCGGTTGCGGACCCGTTGCCGGGCGAACAGTACTCGCAGACCGTTTATACCATGTATACGAATACGACCTTCCAGGTTCAGCAATCAACCTGTAGCGAGGTCACGCCGACGCCGGAATTGCGGCAAGGCGTCGGACGGGTTGAGTTCATCCGCGCGAATTATGATTCGTTGCTGGGCCAGTTTTTCCAGCCCATCACCAATGTTTACACCATGGTCATGGTCACCAATAGCCAGATGTTCACCGAGTATTACCAGCGCGTGATCACCACGCCAGACTTCTTAATGAAGGCAGAGGACGAGGCGAGCGGCCCTTCTGCCGTTCCGGTAGTGGGCGGGATGCTGCGTAATTTGAATTTTGATCAAAGCGAAGTACTGCCCGGCCTGGCCGGGCCGGGAACGATCACCCCGGGAACGGTTTTCACCTATGACAAGGTTGGAGACATTTTTGCCAACGGCTCTGCGGCCTTTTATGGCGCCTCGACCAATGCATTCTTGAATCAGGCCGATCAGGGATCCGGGTTTAACGGCGGCAATGACGGCTTGTCGGCATTGACCTGGGCTTCGTTTGACAGTTCCACGAACCTGCCGGTCGTTTATCCGAACGGCACGAGCATCGCCAATGTAATCAACCAGTTGTATATCCAGGTATCGCCGGCCACGGTACCGGATGGCACCAACAACGTGGCCTACCCACCGGTGACCTTCACCGCCAGCGGTGGCCAGCCGTCCTATACCTGGTCGGCGCCAGCTTTCTCCGTGCCCGGTATGAGCTTCAATGCTTCCACCCAGACACTGTCCGGCACGCCCTCCTCGGCGGGAGTGTTCTCCTTTACCATTCAGGTCACGGATGCGGTCAACCGGACGGTTGACTTGAACTACTCGATCTCCATCCATTGATGCGTATGTTTTCTTTTTTGAAATCCATGAAATTCAAGCCGTTGCGTTGTGCGGTACTCGCGGTCTGCCTGTTGTTGCCGGCCTTCACTGCGGTGGCGCAGTATGTGCCGGAGTTTTACAATAATTCCTATTACAACTCGCAGCAAAACATTGACGCCACGAATTTTTATAATGACTACGGCGGTGTCTTCAGCGTGACTCCGGCGACCGGCACCGGCTGGCAGCAAGACCTGTATCAGAGCTGGTTTTCCACTTGTAATTTTACGAACTTTGGTGAGATGGACAGTGAAACCGGGTTCTATTTTGTGCAGCAATTTATTCCCGGAGCCGGCAAGACCCAGGCGGGGACTGTCTTCAACGCAGGCAATATTAACTGCGGTACGAATGATTTATTCTTCTTCATAACGGGAAATGGATTGTTCATCCCGGTTGGCGGTTTCGGCGGCATCCAGGTCTGGGCGACCAACATTTATAATTCGGGAAGCATCAATCTGGGGGCGGACGGGTTGGGCCGTTTTTATGCCAACAACGTGACCTTTTTTAACGGGACGCTCGACATGGAAAACGCATTTTTGAACCTGCTCGGGCAGACCAACACCGGCAGTATTTCCGCCACCGGCAGCACCGGCCTGAACACCAATTTATGGGAGCCGGATGTGGAGTTGCAGCCCACTTTCGCCCAGTCCTCGCCGCCGTTGAACTTCACAATTTTCAACTCAACACCGTATTTTAAAGAAGACTTTCTGAGCCCGACCAACGTGGTCGTCCGCATGGTGTTCATTCAAAATATCGACACCAACAATGTCAATTACAACGTCTATTTCGGCAATGCCGTCGCTTTCAACAACGGTTCGGCCACGATTGAATGGCTTGGCTCCTATACCGACCCGGTAGGTGGCGGCGTAGCCAGCAATTACCTCTATTTGAATGATGACTATGTTTATGGATCGAGTACCAATATATTGAGCTACAACGCGGCGTTCGGCGCGGGTCCGGCCAACTTTGTGTTTGCCGAGCAGTCTACGCCCGAGCAGGGGCTGGGTACGCCGGTGGCCAGCAGTTATCCCAATATCGGAGGTTATGGCGGCCCATTCCCGCCAGGCGTCAAGACCGGCACCAATATCTACTCCTATGTCAATGCCGCACTGACGGCTTCTACGGTTTCAACCAATTCGGTCTACGGGGGAGCGGTGACCAACCTGTCGGGCCGGTTTGAGATCACGGCTTCGAATGAGTTGAGCCTGACCTCGGCCGAGATCTATGGAATGAATTACCTGCTGTTGAACAGTACCAATAACTTTGACAATGATGGTTCGTCGACGATTACTTCGCCGTACACGGATGTTTATCTGGGCCGCACGAACAACAGCATGGTCGTCTCCAATTTGCTCGTATCGGTCATTCCTTTCTGGAATGGAACCGTACAGGGGTGGAACACCCGCTGGTTCTACACGGATACCAACAGCGGTATCACGTATGATTATCGGGCCTTGCTGGTATCCGCCAATGTGCAGCCGGTGAACAACTCGTTGCAGCAGGATGTCAAATTTTACAGCTCCAATAATGTCGCAATCTACGACACGTTAAATATTTTCCGGTATTTTTATACGAGTTGCACCAACCTGCTGCTTGCGTATAACGGCGCGGGGGCCGGGGTTGCCTCGGTGGACGGTGAGTTGAATCTTTCTTCGCCTACACTTTTTTGGGCCAACGCCACGCCGCGGTTGTGTAACCTGACAAATAACGGAGCAATCCGTACCGCCACGCTGGCGAACTTTGGCAACGCGTCCCAGCGTTACAACGCCTGGGTCAACACCGGGGTGATCAGCAACGTTGGTTGTGTGATCTATTCCGCTGACGTGGAAAACAGCGGCCAGGTAACCGAGCAGGGGTCGTTTGAAACACACTCATTGACCGAGACGTTGAGCGAGAACGGTATCACGGCGACGGGCGCTTTTACCAACGTATGCAGCAGCCTGGTGATCACCAACACCACGCTGGCCATCGGCAACGGGCTGTCCATCACCGCTACCAACCTGCTGACGGATTACGGAACCACCAGCAATTTCTGGTCATTGGGTTCCGGTAACAGCGGCCAGGGCGTGGCATCGGGCTTGGCGCTGCCGATCAAGCCGGCGTCCGGGGATTTGCTGGGCACCACCATCACCAATATTGGCACCTCGGGGACGCTGGTGAAAGAATATTGGGCGGGGCAGGACCGGGGAGCGGTCAATGCCGGATTCGCCAACAACGCAGCGTTGGGGCTGGTGACTTTCGATGCGCTTGGCTCCAATGCCCGGACAAATTTCTTTTTCTACGGCACGGGGGTCAGCAATGCAATGTATATCGATTGCATCGTATTGGCGGACTCCGCCACAAACACGGACTCCAGCGGCAATTATTTGGCCTTTGGTTTCAACACCAATCTGGTGGTCTATTATGCCCAGGCGTTGGAGAATAATGAGTCCATTGCGGAGAAATTAAACCACAAAAACGGCAACCATTTCCGCTGGGTTCCAAGTTATGTGGGTTTATTCAGTTCAACCAACGTCGTCGGGCCGGCTGGGGCAACGAACCTGGAAAACGACGCGCTGACTGTAAGTCCGGACATCGATTCGGACGGTGACGGCGTGAACAATCTTTACGACTCGACGCCGTTTTTTGTCCCCCAGATGATCAACTTCACCATCGGGACCACCAGCACGCCGCCGAGTGTGGTGCAGTTGACGTGGCAGACCCCGCCGCTGGCGACCAATTACGTTTATTACACCACGAACCTGCTCCAGCCGTGGCAGCCGTTCAACGCCTTTGGCAGCTATTATTGGAACACCAACCCGACCCTGGCGGTCACCAATTCGGCGCATACCAACTGGTTCATTTCGCCGCAGGGGTATGGCAACCAGGCCACGAATGTGTGGATTTTTGATAACCTCACGAACATGCCGCATTTTTACCAGATTGTGGTGCAGCCGAACCTGCTATTCATGCCGTGAGAAGCCGTGAACACTGAAACATTTTTGAAAACGAACCGCGTGTTTACCATGCCGCGGAACGAACGGAGAAAAGTTGTGAAAAATATTCCAAGCAAGATTGCGGTAATAACGTTGGCCGTCCTGGTTTTCGCCGGGGCAGCGATGGCGCAGCCGGTCAACGATAATTTCGCCAACGCCACCGTCTTATCCGGTTTGTCCGGCAGCACCTCGGGAAACAACCTGAATGCGACGATGGAAGCCAGCGAGCCAACTCCAATCCTGACGGACGATGATGGTCCAATTGACGTCACCAACTCGGTCTGGTTTGAATGGACCGCACCGCAAAGCGGACAGGTGGAATTTGACACGATCGGCAGCGTCGATGACACCTTCAACCCCATGGATACGGTGTTGGCTGAATGGCTCGGTACTTCCCTGACCAATCTGGTGCTGACCAATGCCGATGACAATTCCGGCGATGGTTTTGCCAACAGCAGCAACTCTTTTCTTGCCGTGGCCGGCCAGACTTATTACATCGCCGTCTATGTGAATGCCGATGCGCCGGGCAACCCCGGCAACTATGTTCTGAATTGGAACGAGCAGCCGGCGCCAGCGGGCGGGGGCTTTAACTTCACGGCTGCCGGTTACACCTACAGTCAGAGTGATCTCACTGCCCCGGTTTGGGGCTTTGAGTCCTTCCGTTTACCGCGCGCCACGGTCACCCGCACGGGTAGCGCCAACGGGGCGGTGGAGGTCGCATATTATGCGAATGAAACGCTCTACACCAACATCTCGGTCACCAACATATATGTGTATATGTCAAACAGCATGACCGTCTATACCAACGCCAAACCTTCGACGACCACCAACATAACCTCCATCGTCCTTGATACGACCATCAGCTATCAGAGCTACAATGCGAATCACGGCGGCTATTATACGCGTTACTTCCAGTTCGCCGATACCAGTTTGCAGACCAACTTTAACGGCACCCCGGGGCCGCTTTGGATTTCCAATAACATTGCTTATGTCACAAATCCGCCGTTTATTTTTCCGAATCCATATACCAGTGGACCGACCACGAACACTGACGGGTCAATAACCACTTCCATCTCCACTCTGACCCTCACTACCAATTCGGTAACCAACTACGTCACGAGTTACACCGGCCAGACGATTCCCGGGGCCAATCTCGCAACTTTTTTGGCCGGCGACGATCTGGTTCTGGGCAGCGGCGACTTGTTCTTCCAAGATTTTGAAATGAATCAGGATATAAGCCTGATTCCTGGCACCCCCCTTCCCAATGATGCCGATAGTTATGTTCAAATCACCCTGACCAATGCCGCGCTTGATCCGTTGGAAGATCCGACGATCGTGGCGGCTCCGACCTTGGGAACGTTGACCAATACCGCCGTCAATTTCCTAAGTGCGGCCGGCGCGGATTTCGACTTGGGAGCTTACGGTTCCAACGGGACGACCAATTATTTATATGGCAGCCTTCAGGCCTCGACCAATCTTATAGCAAATTTTGAGCGGTCCACTATTGTCTGTAATAAAAATGTCAATGGTGCCAAAGTCGCCAAGGTTTACGTCTTGCTTCCTCATGGGCCGGGCAATCAATCCATAACCGTCTATTACCGCACAGACCACGACACTGCGGACGATGACAACAACATCTTCACCACCCAGCCCGGCTCTGACTACGCCCGCCCGGACAACGCGACGGCCTATACCGCAAGTACTGATTTCACCAGCCAAAGCGGGTCGGTGACTTTCCCGGCCAACATGAGTGCGCCTTACCGGGAAGAGATAGACATACCCATCACGCAGGATAATCAGGTCAAGTTTGACCGGGATATCCTGATGCAGCTTTACTGGCCGTCCGGTGTGACTCCGGACTGTCTGCTCGGTAACATCACGACCTGCGACTTGACCATCGCCTATACCACCGAGCCGGCTGGCGCCGTGGATACCTCATACAACTCGGATAACAATGCCGGGACCAGTCCGCCTTACGACACGAATCCCGGTTTCAATGGCGAAGTGTATGCGACGGTCGTTCAACCAACCGATGGCAAGGCCGTGGTCGGTGGTAATTTTACCGGTTACAACAACGACAACTCATCCCAGCAGAATTATATCGCCCGCGTCCAAACGAACGGCCAGCTGGATGCCACTTTTAACACCGGATCGGGTTTTGACGAGGCCGTCGAGGGCATGGCGCTGGATACCAATGGCAACATCATCGCGGTTGGTGATTTCGGTTCATTTAACGGCAACTACTGTCCCGGCGTTGTTCGCATCATGCCTTCCGGCGCGGCGGACAGCAGCTTCAATCCTGGTGACGGCGCGAGCGGTCCGGTGCTGGCTACCGCCATCCAGCCGGATGGCAGGATTCTTATTGCCGGTAGTTTTACCAATTACAACGGAACCAATATCGCCTATGTAGCCCGATTGAACACCGATGGTTCGTTGGACACCAGTTTCAACCCCGGGTTGGGACCGAATGGAGATGTTGCTTCCATCGCCATCGGCACGAACGGGGAAGTTTATCTGGCCGGTGACTTTACCTCGGTAGCGGGCAATGCGGTGAAGTATATCGCCTGCCTCAATTCCGACGGCTCGTTCAACTCCGGCTTTAATGTCGGGGCTGGTGCAGACACGCCCGTGAATGTGGTGTTGGTACAGACCAACGGCCAGGTGCTCATCGGGGGCAACTTTACCACAATCAATGGTCTGGCCACCGGTCCAGGCGTTGCGCGATTGAACACTGACGGCTCGGTAGATCCAACTTTCAATGTGGGTTCCGGCCCGAATGACACGGTTTACTCGATGACTCTTCAGACCGATGGCAACATCCTGGTCGGTGGACGGTTTTCAATCTTCAATCAAACTCGTCGTGTCGGCATCGCGCGACTTTTGAATGACGGTTGGGTGGACACCAGCTTCATGGATACGGCATACAACCAGTTTGCCGGCATACCCAACACTTATTACAATCCGGATGTCAATCCGCCGAATGCGGTTTATTCCGTGGCGGAAGACACCGTTGGCGGTGTGCTGATCGGGGGTTCATTTGATACGGTTGGCGGTGACGGCGGTCCCGTTTACGTCAATAATAACGGTTTAAGTTCCGTGACCTATGGCATCTATGCCCGTAACGGCACGCATCCGCGCAACAATTTTGCGCGCCTGATTGGCGGTACGACCCCCGGGCCGGGTAACATCGGACTCACTTATTCGAGTTACACGGCCAACAGCAGTTCGCCCAGTTACTATGTGTCCGTGCTGCGCACCAATGGCACTCTGGGTGTGGTTTCGGCTACTTTTGAGGCGTTACCGACCGGTTCCGGTCCCGGTTATGCCGGCTATGGAGTCGATTACACGCTTGGTTCCTCGCTCGCGACATGGGCAAATTCCTACGGCCAGAAGTTGCCGGCGACGTGGATGGAGGCTGACGGTCTCAGCGGCCCGAACAACCTCTCCACAGCGATCAATTTTTCCACCAGCGCGCAATATTATGCCGGGCCGGCCATAACGATGAATATCATCAGCAACAATAACGCGAACGGATCACTGGACATCGGCATAACCGCGCCGTTGGGCATGAACACGTTTTTCCTGGGCGGCGAAAATATTCCGCTCGGGGTGGCGATTGGAAATCCGCTGGCACCTTTGACCATCATCCGTAATAACGTCAGTCCGGGAACATTTAACTTCTCGCAAACTTATTATTATGTTTCGGAAAGCGCGGGCACTCTGGTCGTCACGGTTGCGCGCACGGGCGGCACGGCCAATGTAGTGACGGTCAACTACAGCACTGCCAACGGCACGGCTGTGGCCGGCACTGACTACACAGCCAAAAGCGGTACGCTCACTTTCGCCAACGGCGTCTCGAGCCAGACGTTCACCGTGCCGATACTGAATGGATCGATTGCGCGCCCTGATCGCACTTTCTACGTCAATCTGTCCACGCCCGGCGGCGGGGCAACGCTGGGGACCATCACCAACGACCCCGTGGAAATCATCAATAAGAACATCTCCTCCGGATTTGTTGAATTCGCACCCGGTACCCCGAATGCGCCTGCCTTTCTGATGGATTACGGCACCAACGAGAATAACAGCCCGGCGCAGATTTCGGTTTCCCGCCTCGGCGGCACGACCGGCACGCTGTCCGTGAACGTCGCCGTCACCAATGGATCCGCGATCAACGGGGTCAATTTCGTCGGCTTCACGAACACGCTCAACTGGACCAACGGAGATTCCTCCGTCAAGGCCGTCAATGTCACCGTATTAGATGATAACGTGGTGACGACCAATCTGACCGCCAACCTTAGATTGTTCGGTGCCTTGTGGAACGGAGCGGCCACGACCAACCTGATGGGTTATTACACCAACGCCGTACTCGTAATCACCAACACGGATTCCGCCGGCACCGCGGAGTTCACCGCCCCGGCCTACACGGTCAATGAGAATGCCGGCTACGCCATCATTCCGGTCGTCCGCACCGGCGGCAGTGTCGGAACTTTAAGCGTGAGCTATACCAATGTGGATGGCACGGCTACGGCGGCGGCCAACTATGGCAAGGTCGGCGGCACCCTGGTGTTTGCCCCGGGCCAGGTCAGCACAAATTTCACCGTGAGCATCACCAACTTGAATTCGCAGTGGGTCACGCCGCTGAACTTCGATCTGGTTTTGAGCAATGCCATGCCCACAAATGGTCTCGGTACTCCCAATGTGGCGCAGATCAATATCGACGGTTCACAGGCATACAACCAGCCGCCGGGAGGCCCGGACGGCACATTCAATGGTGCTTTCAATGCCTCTGTGTTTGCGCTCGCCTTGCAGGGTGACGGCCGGTTGATTGCGGGTGGTGCCTTCACGCTGGCCGACGGCGTGACGCGGCAACGTATCGCGCGGTTGAACACCGACGGCACGCTGGACAACACGTTCTCATCGTTCTTGACCACGTATGGCGGGAATGACGCGGTGCGCGCCCTGGTTTATGAAACCAATGGACTGATCGTGGTGGGCGGCAACTTCACCAACTTCAATAACACCACGCTCAACCATATCGCCCGGTTGAATGTCAACGGAACCCTTGACAGTTCATTTACGCCCGGCTCGGGCACGGACAATCCGATTTATGCGATGGCTCAAAATTACGTGAACGGGCAGCGACGGATCGTTATCGGCGGCGCGTTCACGCGTTACGGTGCCGCCTCACGAAATAGCGTGGCCCAGTTGCTGGACAACGGCACGATTGATACCAGCTTCAGTCCCGCCTCCGGCGCAAATGCCACCGTCTATGCGGTTGCGGTCCAGGCCGATGGCAGAATCCTAATCGGCGGTGATTTTACCGCGGTCAACGGTTCGAACATCAACCACATCGCTCGTCTGAATCTTGATGGTTCGTTGGATGGCGCTTTCAACCCGGGTTTGGGAGCGGGTGATTCGGTGCGTGCCCTGGCCGTGCAACTGGATGGCCGCATCCTCGTCGGTGGTGTCTTCACCAATTTCAACGGCAACACCAATGCCAGCCACCTGGTACGGCTCAATGCCAGCGGCTCGTTGGACACGGCCTTTGTGATGACCAATGGCGAGGCCAACGGCAACGTCAATGCCATCTCCGTCCAGCCGGACACCCGTATCATCGTGGGTGGTGACTTCACGACGTATAACGGTGTCACGCGCAACCACATCACGCGACTCAATCCTGACGGCACCACCGATACCACGATCAATTTCGGTTCCGGCACTGACGGCTCGGTTCTGGCCACGACGATTGAAACCGACGGCAACATCGACCTGGGAGGCGCGTTTGCGAATTATGACAGCAGTCCGGCGGCAAACATCGTACGCGTGTATGGCGGTTCGACGTCCGGCTCCGGAGTGTTCCAGTTTGGCAGCGGCAGCTACAGCTTTGATGAACGAGCCGGTTTTGCTTTCATTCCCGTTATCCGCACGGGCGGCACCGCCGGCCCGAACGCCAACGGTTCCGGCAACATCACCGTCACGTTTAGCACCTCTGACGGTTCAGCCCGGGCGAACACGGATCACGGCATTGTGACGAACTACACCGCCGTGGTCACAAACCTGGTGTTTCCGCCCGGCGAAGTCATTGAGACCGTTGAGATTCCGATTTTTGATGACGGGCTCATCACGACCAACCTGACCGTCAACCTTAGTTTGAGCCCGGCCACGCCGCCGGCTGTCTCCAGCGTTCAGACCAACGCAACGCTCTACATCGTCAACGATGACAGTGCCATCAGCTTTTCAGCGGCAACCTATCAGGCGGCGCAGAATATACCGGGTGGCGTCGAACAGATCAGCCTCACGCGCCTCGGCAGCACCAATTATTCGACCAGCGTGGTCTTTAACACCACCACCAACGGCACGGCCATACCCGGTCAGGACTACATGCCCCAGACCAACATCCTCGTGACTTTCGCGCCCGGGGTTTCGAGTGCGAACGCCGCAGTGCCGATCTTGAACAGCGGCCAGCCCATTTTCAATCCGACGGTCACGCTCGCTTTGACCAATGCGGTCGGTTCGACGCTTTATAGCCCGTCCAACGCGACCCTCACCATCGTCAACGCCAACCAACTGGCAGGCACGCTGTTCTTTTCGGCGACCAATTACAACGCAAATTCTTCAGACGGCAACGCGTATCTTACCGTTTGGCGCACCAATGGGTTCTCCCATGTGGTCACCGTCAATTATTACACGGTTTCCGGCTCGGCACAGGCGGGAGAAGATTTTCAATCCCAGTCCGGGACGGTCACCTTCCCGGATGGCTACACGAACGAGACCATTGCGATTCCCTTGATCGCACAAAGCCAGGTCAAGCCGCCGGTGGTTTTTAACGTTGTGCTGACGAACGTGGTAACCGCCTCGCTCGCTTCGCCGAGCAATGCGACGGTGACGATTTCCAGTTCCATCGCCGGCATCTCGTTCAATGTCGCCACGAATTACACCCCGGAAAGCAGCGGTGTGGCGGTCATCCTCCTCCAGCGCCAGTTCAACACGAACAATGCCGTCTCGGTGTTCTACACCACCTCGGACGGCACCGCCACGAACGGCGTGAATTACACCGGGGCCAGCGGCACGGTCACGTTCACCAACGGTGCCACGCAGGCGGCCATCACGATCGGGCTCATCAATAATACAAACCAGATCAATGATTTGACGTTCAACGTGGGGCTTTCGAATCCGATGGGCGGCGCCCAATTGCTGGCGCCGACCAATTGCGTGGTGGTCGAACAGGCGGCCAATGCCGGGTTCAGTTTCAGCACCAATTACAATACCGTGCTGAAAAGCGCCGGATCGGCCACCATCACCGTGGTCTGCTCTAATCCGCGGGTCGAGTCGCTGAACACCAACGGCTACATCGCGGTGAACTATTACACCGTGAACGGCACGGCCGTCGCCGGCACGGACTATGCCGCCACCAGCGGCACGCTGATCTTCTCGAACGGCATCGCCACCAACACGTTCACCGTACCCATCAACAACAATTCGCTGGTGACCGGTGACAAGCAATTCAGCGTCGTGTTGACAAACGCCACGGTGCCCGGCCAGATCGGGTCGCCGGGCACGCAGACGGTGGATATTGCCGAAAGCAACGCCGGCCTGGAATTTTCACAGGCCATCTACAACGTCTTCAAGAACAACGCGTACGCGACCATCACCGTCAACCGCACCGGCTATACGAACAGCACCGTCATGGTGAACTACATCGCCACGAACGGCACGGCGATCAACGGCGCGAATTTCTATGCCACCAACGGGACGCTCACCTTCTCGAACGGCGTCACCAGCCAGTCCTTCCAGGTGGCGATCATCGACAACACGCAGGTGGATCCGAACCTCAGCGTGCTGCTGCAGTTGTTCAGCCCGACGCCCGTGCCCGGAGCCGTGCTCGTGTCGCCGAGCGCCGCCGTGCTGAACATCCTGGAAAATGGCGGCAGCTATGTGATTCCGGCCGGCGCGCAGATGGTTTCCGACCCGACATCGTCATTTGACTACACCAACGGCATACTTGGATCCAATGACGCCGTCCAGGTGCTGTTTGCCTTCCGCGACAGCGCCGGTTTGAACGTGACCAACCTGAACGCCATCCTGCTCGCCAGCAACGGCGTGGTATCACCCGTGGCCGTGCCTGCGTCCGCAACCAACTACGGTCCGCTAACTGTTTACGGCCACTCGGTTTCGCGGTTGTTCAGCTTCACGGTGCATGGCACGAACTCGTACCCGGTGATACCGACCTTCTACCTGTACGACAATCAAAAATATATCGGCACCGCGGCGTTTGGTTTCACCGTCGGCACATGGACGACGTCCTTCACGAACACGAACTTGATCGTCATCCGCGACAACACGAACGCCTCGCCGTATCCCTCGGCGATCAATGTCAGCGGCATCGGCGGCACGCTGGTGAAGGCAACCGTCACCTTGAACAAGTTCGCCCACACTTATCCGAAGGATGTGGACGTGCTGGTCACGGCCCCGGCGGGCACGAATACGCTGCTGATGGTGCATAACGGCTATTCGTATGCCGTCACCAACCTGGTGGTGACATTCGATGATGCGGCGACGAATTATCTGCCCAATGCCAGCATCATCACCAATGGCGTGTACAAACCGACGACGAATTATCTGGGAAGGCAGTTTCCCTGACCGGTGAATAAAATTTCAACGCACGATTTTTATATGAGCAAGACGATTTTGAAGTTCGGCCTCGGCCTGCTGGCAGCCGCCGGCATGGTATGGCCGGCGGCGGCGGCGGTGACGGGCACCAAGACCTTACACGGTCATGTTCCGGCGGTGGTGGCGCAACTGGCGTCCACGGGAAGACTGCCCTCGACCAATGTTCTGCATCTGGCCATCGGCCTGCAGCTGCGTGATCAGGCCGGGTTAAATGAGTTGCTGAAACAGATTTATGATCCCTCCAGTACGAATTATCAGAAATATCTGACCCCGGATGAATTTACCGCCCGATTCAGTCCGTCCGAGCAGGATTATCAGAGCGTGATTACTTATGCCAATGCGAGCGGTTTTAAGGTAACGGGCACCCATCCCAACCGCATGCTGGTGGATGTCACCGCGAGCGCCGGGGCAGTGGAGCAGGCGATGAATGTTCATCTACGGACCTATCATCATCCGACCGAAAATCGCGAGTTTTTTGCGCCCGACACGGAACCGACCGTGTCCGCCAGCCTGCCGGTATTGAGCATTCAAGGTTTGAGCAGTTATGTCCTGCCGCATCCGCTTTCGAAAAAAATCACGGCGGCGGCAGCGGCGGCGCATCCTGCCAACGGTTCCGGTCCGCAGGGTGGTTACATGGGGCAGGATTTCCGCACGGCTTATATTCCCGGAAGTTCCCTGAACGGCTCCGGCCAAACCGTCGGTTTGCTCCAGTTTGACGGCTATTTTCCAAGCGATATTTCAAGCTACGAATCTCTGGCCGGCTTGACGAATGTTCCGCTGCACAACGTTTTGCTGGATGGTTTCAACGGTTCTCCCGGCCAGAACAATACCGAGGTATGTCTCGACATTGAAACCTCCATCTCCATGGCGCCCGCCTTGTCGGCAGTGGTGCTTTTTGAAGCGGGGCCCTTTGGCAACCCGGACGACGTTTTGAGCAGCATGACTGCGAGCAACAGCATCAAACAATTCAGCGCCTCGTGGGCCTATGGCATCGATGCCACCACCGACGAGCTTTACCAGCAGCTTGCAGTTCAAGGCCAGACATTTTTGAATGCTTCCGGTGACGGTGATGCCTGGCTCGGACCGATTCCCTGGGGATCGCTTGAGGATCCGAACATCACGATCGTTGGCGGCACGACCTTGACGATGAATGGCGTTGCGGTGAGTTACAGCTCGGAACGCGCGTGGAATTGGGGCTATGCCGGGGATTACAACTTCAATCCGGACGGTTACGCCGGCACCAGCGGCGGTGTCAGCACCGATGTCCCCATCCCGATTTGGCAGCAGGGATTTGGCACGTCCACCAATCATGGTTCGGCGAACTTCCGCAATGTTCCCGACATCGCCTTGACCGCCGACAATGTGTTTGTGGTTTCCAGCGGTGGCCAGGAGGGGCTTGAAGGCGGTACGAGTTGCGCCTCGCCGCTTTTTGCCGGATTTATGGCGCTGGTCAACCAGCAGGCGGCGATAAACGGTTTGCCGTCAGCCGGTTTCCTGGCTCCCAAGGTCTATTCCATCGCCAGCACGACCAATTATACCACGGTGTTCCATGACGTCATGCTGGGAAGCAACACCTGGGATCAAAGCCTGACTAATTTCTATGCCATTCCCGGTTACGATTTGTGCACCGGATTGGGCACGCCCAACGGCACAAATTTTGTGAACGCGCTGGCCGGTGTCAATTCGCCCTTTACCAATAGCACTCCTTTCATCTCCGCGCCGCGTTCGCCCTGGGGCACAACCTTGTCGGTCATGAACGGCGGCAATCCCAACGGCGACTGGTTCCTGTTCGTGATGGATGATACGCCGGTCAACTATGGCGGCATTAGCAACGGCTGGGCGGTCACGCTGACCAGCGCCAACCCCGTCGGTTTCGCATCCGACAATGAGACCTATGCCACCCCGGCGCTTACCAACCTGACCCTGGGCGGCACCTGGACTGTCTGTATTGCCGTGACCAACTATGGCCCGTCCTATTCCACCAATGTGGTGGTGACGGATTTGTTGCCGATCAGTGCCGGCCTGACCTTGGTGTCCTCCAACGCCACCCTCGGCTCGCTGACCCAGTTTGGCAGTTCCATGTTCTGGACCCTCGGCAACCTCGCCACCAATATCGGCGGCACTTTGAACCTGGTTTTCCACGCCGGCACCGCCGGCAGCTACACCAACACCGCCAACGTGAACTCCACCACCCCCGACCCGAACCCGGACGATGATACTGCGGTCGCGGTCGCCAACGTCTTCGTGAGCACGCCGCCCATATTATCGGCGAGCGCCACCAGCCACGGGCAGTTCTCATTCCATGTGGACGATACCAATGGCGCAACCAGCGTCATCGTGCAGGGAGCCACCAATCTCGTACCGCCCATCACCTGGTTGAACCTGCTCACCAACACAACGCCCTTTACTTTCACCGACCTGACGGCGACCAACTTCCCGATCCGCTTCTATCGCGTCGTGACCGGTCCCTGAATGAAATGAAACTTTGCGGCTTGACCGGCGGCGTGGGGATGGGCAAATCCACCGCCGCCGGTTTTTTTTCCGAACTCGGCGCGCGCGTGGTGGACACGGATGAGATTGCGCGCCAGCTCGTCCAACCCGGCCAGCCCGCGCTCGCCGAAATCGAAAAGGAATTTGGCAAAAAAGTCCTGACCGCCGGCGGTACGCTGGATCGCGGCGCCCTCGCCGCCACGGTGTTTGCCGATGAAACCGCCCGCAAAAAGCTGGAGGCCATCCTGCACCCGCGCATCCGGGAAATCTGGATGGCCCAGGTCGAAACGTGGCGGAAGGAAGGTTGTTCCCTGGCCGTGGTCGTCATCCCGCTTTTGTATGAAACCCAGGCGGAAAGCCACTTCGACCGCATCGTATGCGTCGCTTGTTCCGCCGCCACCCAGCGCGAACGTCTCCACGCCCGTGGCTGGTCGGATGGCCAGATCGACCACCGCATCGCCGCCCAGATGCCGGTTGAACAGAAGCTGGCCCGGGCCCATTTTGTCACCTGGACGGAAGGGGATTTGGACGTCCACCGGCGTCAAATCGTTGAAATCATTGGGAAATTTTGAAATTTTTGCTGTCCCCAGCCCTGTACCCATAACTGGGGACATGCGGAAAACCGGCCCTGTGTTAAGCTTTTGATGTTGGAAGTAGTGACTCCAACAAAAGATTTAAAAGTGTTGTTCTCTTAGAGGCCGGAGTAGTGTCCGGCCTCTTTTCTTTTTTGCGGCGGAGATTTGGGTTTTTCACTGTCCCTAGCTCGGGATTATATACTTTGCAGATGCAGGCCTTGGGGTGGCAGCGGAACGCAAAAAGTGATTAAAAAGTCGCAACTAAACTAAGCCGCTGTTAGAGTCCAAATCGTGAAAGATTTTAAAGGTGGGAAACCATGAATATTGATTACAAAGAATTATTTCATGGGCACATTGTAATTTCAACGGCGCATGATTTTTACTTCATCAATCTAATTCCATTTTTAATCGCTGCCTTAGTATTGGCGATCGTCATCGCAATCTCTCAGAAGTTGCACAAGTAATTTTCAAATTAGGACACTACCCGCCTCCGCATGTACCCACATCTGGGGACAGGCGGAAAATGGCTCGTGTGTTAAACTTTTGATGTTGGAAGTAGTGACTCCAACAAAAGATTTAAAAGTGTTGTTCTCTTAAGAGGCCGGAGTAGTGTCCGGCCTCTTTTCTTTTCTGCGGCGGAGATTTGAGGTTTTCGTGTCGCCAAGGGCGTTTCATATGGATTTTTAGAACCGTTCCAGACAAACCGTGAACGGTTATTCCATGGCGTTGCGCTCTCCCTCCCATGAACCCAAAGATAGTGGATTGTCGTCTTCACCCGCCATAGCCGCCGTCGCTGCTCCTCCAGGAGAGGGGGAAACGCTCGCAGCGTCTCGTTGTTGGAACGCGTCGGGTGGCGCGGATGAAAAGCGCCAGAGGGCTGGCGCAGTCCAAGACGCTCACGCGTTGGCATTGCGTTCTCCCTCAACTACGGTGCGACAAGGCGGGATCGAGACGGGTTTTAAATTTTTTTCTTCATTTGGCGTAAAGGGTTGGAAATCAGGCGACGATTGGATGCGCGGCGCAAGGGGTGGTTTTACGGGGTTGTGATAGAATTTACATATGCGATATACGATTTACGTATCGATGGGGGCGCGGGAGCTAATTGCGAATTAGCCGGCGAAAGCACTGTCCTAGCAATTCAAGGTAATTCAAGGTAAATTAAACCAAAAAATGAGGATGACGATGACGAGGAGGATGAGAATGATTCCCTGAATCCGACCGAATCAAAGCCACGGGATGGCGGCCATGCGCTTGAAAAATTGTACGGGGCAGAGCGGCAGCTCTGCCCTACCGGTGAATTGGATTGGGCGGTCCGGTAAAAACGTGCCTTTGCCATAAAAACGTGTTAAATCTTTTTGTATGTTACTGACGCCTGATGAACTTCGCAGTCTGGTCGACCTCACGCATCAATCGCCGCACACGCTCCTGGGAATGCATCCGCTTGGCGGGGGCGGGGGCATCGTTGTCCGGGCGTTTTTGCCGGATGCCAAAAGCGTGGAGGTCCAGCCGGTTCACGAGAAAACCAAACCTAAGTTCGTTCTGGAACGGATCCCGAACACGGACATTTTTGAGGGGGTTGAAAAGAAAACCAGTTCGGTCTATGCCTACGATCTGGTGGTGACCACGAAGGATGGCAAAAGCCGTCGCATGCGCGATGCGTATTCCTTCCTGCCAACGCTGGGCGAGGCCGACTTGTTTCTATTCGGCAAGGGCGATGAGCGGAAGATTTACGACAAGCTGGGCGCGCATCTCCATACGTTCGACGGCGTGCCCGGGACGAGTTTCGCGGTCTGGGCGCCGAATGCGCAGCGGGTGAGCGTGGTCGGCAATTTTAACGACTGGGATGGCCGTTTTCACTCGATGCGGATGCTGGGTGCTTCCGGGGTGTGGGAGATTTTCATTCCCGGCGTGGGGCAGGGGGCGCATTACAAATTTGAGATCCGCGATGCGCACGGTAAAATCAAGTTGAACACGGATCCGTTCGGGTTTTTCTTCGAAATCGCGCCCAAGCAGGCGGCGATCGTCTGGGACACGGGAAAATTTGAGTGGACGGACTCGGCCTGGCTCAAAAAACGCAAGGAAAACGACGCGCTGCGTTCGCCGATGAGCGTCTATGAGGTGCATGCGGGTTCATGGCAGAAAAAATCCGCCATGGAATCGTGGAATTACCGCGAACTCGCGGGGCCGCTGGTCAAATACGTGACGCAGATGGGATTCACACACGTGGAATTTCTGCCCATGGCGGAGCATGCGTTTTATCCGTCCTGGGGTTATCAAGTCACCGGCTTTTACGCGCCGACGAGCCGCTTTGGCACGCCGGACGATTTCCAGTTTCTCGTCAACGAGTTGCATGCCGCCGGCATCGGCGTGATCGTGGACTGGGTGCCCGCGCATTTTCCGCGCGACGAATGGGCGCTGGCCAAATTCGACGGCACGGCGCTTTTTGAACACGAGGACCCGCGCAAGGGCGCGCATCAGGATTGGGGAACGTTGATCTTCAATTTTGGCCGGCACGAGGTTTCCAATTTCCTCGTCGCCAACGCTCTTTACTGGTGCGACCGTTTTCATATCGACGGCCTGCGGGTGGATGCGGTGGCCTCGATGTTGTATCTCGATTATTCGCGCAAGGAAGGCGAGTGGGTTCCGAACCAGCACGGTGGACGGGAAAATCTGGAGGCGATCGATTTCCTGAAAGCATTTAATCATATCACCCAGACGGAATTTCCCGGCGTGATCACGATCGCCGAGGAAAGCACGGCCTGGCCGCAGGTCACGCGTCCGCCGTACATCGGCGGGCTGGGTTTCACATTCAAGTGGAATATGGGCTGGATGCACGACACGCTCGGTTATTTCCAGCACGACTCCGTCCACCGCTGCTATCACCAGAACGACCTGACGTTCGCGATGTTGTATCATCATAACGAAAATTTTGTGCTGCCGCTTTCGCACGACGAGGTGGTGCACGGCAAACGTTCGTTGCTGGGCCGGATGCCCGGCGACGACTGGCAGAAATTCGCGAACCTGCGGGCGTTGCTGGGTTATCAATGGATGTTCCCCGGCAAAAAACTTTTGTTCATGGGCGGCGAGTTCGCCCAGGGTCACGAATGGAATGAAAACGCGCAATTGGACTGGTGGCTCATCAATGCGGGGCCGTTCCATCGCGGCACGCAAAAATTTGTCGAGGATTTGAACCGGCTCTACACCGGTTCACCGGGGCTGTGGCAGGCGGATTATGATTACGCGGGTTTTCAATGGATCGATTGCAATGACCGCGATGCGAGCGTGCTTTCGTTCCTGCGCCAGACGTCGGACGGCAAAAACCAGACGGTGGTAATTTTGAACCTGACGCCGGTGCCGCGCCTGGACTATCGCATCGGTTTGCCGCGCGAGGGCAAATGGAGTGAACGGCTCAACAGCGACGCGGCGATCTACGGCGGCAGCAACAACGGCAATAGCGGCAGTGTGACGGCGGAAAAAATTTCCAACCACGGCCAGCCGTGTTCCGCGAACTTCTACCTGCCGCCGATGAGCGTGATGGTGTTTCAACAGGAGGGTTAAAGGGAATCTTCCTCGCCGTCATCCTCATTCTCTTCCTCAAAAAAGAGAGGATGAGGATGACGATGAGGAGGAGAATGATTATCGTCTGCTTGCATGAAAATCTTATCTTGGAACGTCAACGGCCTGCGCGCCGTGCTGAAGAAAAATTTCCTGGAATTTATCGCCAGTGAAAAGCCGGACATCTTGTGCCTGCAGGAAACGAAGTGCACCCCGGAGGACGTCGAGCAGCTCTGGCCCGCCCACTATACGACCTATTGGAATACCGCGGAAAAGAAGGGTTATTCCGGCACGGCGATCTTCACGAAGGATCGGCCGCTCAAGGTCACGCCGCATCTCGGCGTCACCGACCACGACAAGGAAGGCCGGGTGTTGACGGCGGAGTACGAGGGTTTTTTTCTGGTGAACGTCTATGTGCCGAATTCCAAGCGCGAACTGGAGCGGTTGCCGTACCGGCAGGTCTGGGACGCGGATTTTTTGAAATTTTTAAAAAAGCTGGAAAAGAAAAAGCCGGTGATTTTCTGCGGCGACTTGAACGTGGCGCACACGGAGATAGACCTGGCGAATCCCAAGACCAACGTCCGCAACCACGGTTTCACGATCGAGGAGCGCAACGGCTTCATCAATTTTGTGAGCGCCGGTTTCGTGGACACGTTCCGCGAGTTTGAGAAGGGCGGGGGACATTACTCGTGGTGGAGTCCGATGAGCGGCGCACGCGCGCGCAATGTCGGGTGGCGGATCGATTACGTCTTGATTTCGGAGTCGCTGCGGCCGCGGTTGAAAAAGGCGTACATCCTGCCGAAGGTTTTGGGCAGTGACCATTGCCCGGTGGGGATCGAGTTGAAGTGAATTGATGCTGCGGTATTCTCAAAAATTCTGTCGCTATGGCCTTGCCGCACACTGTCTCCCTCACCCTGACCCTCTCCCGCTGGGAGAGGGAACAGCCGTTGGCTGATTGCATAAAACCCACAAGTCAGTAAGCTGAAGCCGCCTTCATTTCTGCGAGAAAAGAACGATATGACTTCGGCGAAAAACTGGGAGCGTTTCTCCCTCTCCCCAAGGGAGAGGGCCGGGGTGAGGGGAAAGTGTTCACCGAGTTTTTCAACCGTGCAAAATGAGTGCCGCTTTCCCCCTCATCCTGACCTTCTCCCTTGGGGAGAAGGGACAGCAGTTGAACATTTCAATTTTTGCGAAAATCGTTCGAGCCGCTGGTCACTGGCAACTTGCAAGCCACTGGGAGCGTTTTGACACCGGCATGCGCCGGCTGGTGTCAATCCTTCTCGATGCAGGCGTAGGCGTTGTGGTTATGGATGCTCTCGAAATTTTCGGCCTCGACCTTGTACCAGCTCACGCGTTTGTCGGCGTTGAGGCGCAGGGCGACGTTACGCACGAGGTCCTCCACGAAAACGGGATTTTCATAGGCGCGTTCGGTCACGGCTTTTTCATCCTGCCGCTTGAGCAGGGCGTAGAGCTCGGAGCTGGCGGATTTTTCGATGACCTTCACGACCTCCTCGATCCACACGACCTGCGTGGAGCGCAGCGCCACGGTGACTTCGCCGCGCTGGTTGTGTGCGCCGTATTTGGCGATGGCCTTGGAACACGGGCACAGCGTGGTGACGTTGGCCTTCACGGTGAGGACGAAATCGATCTCGCCGCCGCAAGCCGAGGCGTCAAAGCGCGCCACATAATCCATGAGGCTTTCCTTGCGCGACACCGGCGATTTCTTGGACATGAAATACGGAAACTCGATCTCGAGGTGCGAGGTCGCCGAGTTCAACCGCTTTTGGAGCGCGTGCAGGATTTCGTTGATGTTCTCGACGTGGACGATGTTGCCGTGGGCGTTGAGCACCTCCACGAAGCGGCTCATGTGCGTGCCCTTGAATTCCTTGGGCAGGTCCACAAACATGCCGATGGTAGCGACGGTGTTTTGCACGCTGCGCGCCTTGTCGTGGACCTGGATGGGGAACTTCAATCCGCGGACGCCGACCTTGTCGATCCGGAGCTCGCGGTGGTCGCGTTCACTCTGCTTGTCGTCCAGCTTCAGGGCCGGTTTGGACTTTCGAGACATGGTCGAAAAATAACAGATTCGCGCGAAACCGCAAAATGTCTCTTGCCAACCGCGCGGCATCCGACCATTTTTTTCTGCGCATGAAATTCAGGGCATGGCTCATCCTGCTGGTCTTGGCGAATTTTTTGGATTCCCGCGCCGGGGAAATCTTCCGCGTGGCCGCCTACAACGTGGAGAATTATCTCGACCAGCCCACGGAGCAACGGGCGCACATAAAAACCGCGGAGGCCAGGGCAAAGATCCGCGAGGGCATCCGGGCGATGAATCCCGATGTGCTCGCGCTGGAAGAAATGGGAACGACCAACGCCCTGCTGGAATTGCGCGATTCGCTCAAAAAGGACGGGCTCGATTTTCCGTTCTGGGAACATATCCAGGGCTTCGACACGAACATCCATATCGCGGTCCTGAGCCGGCTGCCCATCATCGCGCGGCATCCGTATACGAACGATTTTTTCCTGCTCGACGGCAAGCAATTCCAGGTCAAGCGAGGGTTCATCGAATTGGAGATCCAGGCGGCGACGAACTTTTCCTTCACGCTATTGACCGCGCACCTGAAGTCGCAACTCACTGAAAACGGCGCGGACGAAGCTGAACAACGACTGGGCGAGGCAAAAATCCTGCGCGGCATCATCGACGCGAAATTGAAATCGGATCCGGGCGCAAAGATCATCGTGGCCGGCGATCTTAACGACGGCAAGGATTCGGAATCCACGAAGGCGATCATCGGCCGAGGCAAGACCAGGTTGTTCGATACGCGACCCGCCGAACGCAACGGCGACACCATGACCGCCGCGCCGCCCTATAATGAACCCCGCAACTCGGCATGGACGTATTTTTACGGCAAGACGGACACCTATACGCGCATTGATTTCATCTTGCTGAGCCCGGCGATGAAACGGTTTTGGAAAGCGGACGAAACTTGCATCCCAAAAATCCCCGACTGGGGCGTGGGCTCGGATCACCGGCCGGTGGTGGCCGGATTTTCAACTGCCGGGGATTGACCGCGAATCGGTCACTGCTCCGCAATGGCATTAATGAACCGCTGCT
>DATHOG010000188.1:0-2117 GCA_035485115.1 Candidatus Sulfotelmatobacter sp.
CGCGACCGGAACGAAGAAAATCTTATCGAGGCCAAGCTCCTCCACCGCCGCCTGCGCCACCAGCAGGTGGCCGGTGTGCACGGGGTCGAACGAGCCGCCGTAGATTCCAATTTTGAGTTCAGCGTTCAAAATTCAGGCTAAAGAGTCGCAAAAAGACGTGGACATTCCAACCCTGAACTCTGAACCGCAAAATGGTTTATAGCATTTTAAGAATAGCTGCAACGATCCTGGCTGGGCCGGCACCCTCCCTCACCCCGGCCCTCTCCCGCTGGGCGAGGGAGAAACACGCCCCGCGTTTCGGCACGGCCACGGCTGAATTCAGCAGTAGGACTTACAAATTTTAAGAACTCATCCTACAGCTGTCCCCTCTCCCGGCGGGAGAGGGTCAGGGTGAGGGAGAGCGCAACACCATGGAATAAACGGCCACCCAGTTCAATTGGGTTCGACGTAGTCCAGATCTTTGCCGTGCGTTTCCTCGAGGCCACTGGCGGCCCAAAACGCGATCACCATGCTGGCAGTGCCAACGATCGCCGCGCTCGCGACCGACCCCAGCACACCGTGGCTGGTCGGCACCGATTTCAAATATTGGAATGCCAGGGTGAGCAGCACGGTCGCGCCGCGGACAAAATTCGGCACGGTGGTGGCGACGGTCGCGCGGATGTTGGTGCCGAATTGTTCGGCGGCGATGGTCACAAAAATGGTCCAGTAACCGACGCCAAAACCCATCAGTAAAATGACGAGATAAAAAGTCCCGTCGGACTGTCCGCCGCAGGAGAAATAGCCCGCCATCGCCAGCGTTGTGAACGTGAGAAAAGCGAAAAGCACCTTGCGGCGCGAGCGCAACAACTGGCTGAAATAACCGCTCGCGAACCCGCCGAACGTGATGCCCAGATAACAAAAGGCGATGGCCTGCGCGGTCTTAATCTCGCCCTGGATATTCAACGCCTTGGAAATCTCCGGCGAGAAGGCGATCAGGACACCGACGATGCACCACAACGGCAGGCCGATGAAAATACAGCGCAGATATTTCGCCAGACGCTTCGCATTGGTGAACAACATCAAAAAATTTCCCCGGGAGACGTGTGACTGTCCATTGCGGAGTTGCTTGAACATGCCCGATTCCGCGACGCTCAAGCGCAGCACGAGCAGCACGAGGCCGAGGCCGCCGCCGATAAAATAAGCCGTGTGCCAGTTCACTTTTTGCGCGATCAGGCCGCCAATGACCGCGCCGAAAACGCCGACCGTCGAAATAATGGTGGTTCCGTAGCCGCGCAATTCCTTCGGCAAAATTTCGGTGACGAGCGTGATGCCGCCGCCGAGTTCGCCCGCCAGCCCGAACCCGGCGATGAACCGCCAGACGGCGTAAGCCTGGATCGAGGTGTGGACAAAACCGTTCGCGATATTGGCGGCGGAGTAGAGCAGGATGGAACCGAACAGCAAGGCGACGCGACCAACGCGGTCGCCCAGGATGCCGAAGAAAATTCCGCCGACGAGCATCCCGATCATCTGCAGGTTAAGCAACAGGACGCCGTTGCTGACCAGTTGATCGCCGGAAAAACCCATGTCCTTCAGGCTGGGAATGCGCAAGATCGTGAACAAAATCAGGTCATAGACGTCAACGAAATAACCCAGCGCGCCGACGATGACGGCGGGCGCAAGAACCTGGCGCAAAACGGACGGCTCGTTTTTCATGGATTGGTTTGGCGGCAAATCGTAAATTGTAAACCGCCAATCGTAAATTGAAATGACTCGATATTGCCACAAGTGCGGCGAACCATGGACGCTCCCCGGCAACCCCGGTCGCGGCGAGGTCTGCATGAAATGCCGCGCGGACCTGCGCTGCTGCATGAATTGCCAGAGCTACGACCCGCGCGTGGCCGAGCAATGCCGCGAACGCCGGGCCGAGCTGGTCCTCGACAAGGAAGCGGGAAATTTCTGCGAATATTTTGAGTTCGCGCGCCGTAAATGGGAAGGCAAGGAGGTCAAACTGTCGCGCGAAGAAGCGGCGCGGGCGCACTTGAAGAAGTTGTTGGGGGATTAGGGCAATCGGGGCAACGGTTGTGGCCATTGGGAGATAGCCGCGTTCCCCCTCATCCTAACCTTCTCCCTTGGGGAGA
>DATHOG010000189.1:0-61983 GCA_035485115.1 Candidatus Sulfotelmatobacter sp.
GTGACCAGCCACGACCAGCCGGATTACCGCCGGGCCGCGCTCGAGGCCGGTGCATCGGGTTTCGTGCTGAAAGACAATCTCTCGGATTTGTATCTGCTCGTCGCCACGAAGCGGCTGCTCTCGCGACTACAACTTTGAGCCTGGTCAAGGGGAATCATCCTCATCGTCTTCCTCTTCCTCATAAGTCAGAAATTTGAGGATGACGATGAGCATGAGGATGAGAATGATTTTCTTCCTTCCGTTGCTTCTGAAAAGCGAAAATCTTCCGACCATCCAAAAGCGGCGCCGCGGCTTGGCATACATTCTGCAAAGAAAGCAGCATGAATGTATGTCGTTTCACATTTTTAGCCGCCGCGGCCGTGATTTGTATGGTCATACCCGGCGGTTGCACCACGAGGAAAACAACGGACACACCCCGCAGTGCCACGGAACAACTTCTATTGAGCACGGCGACCGACCGGGCCTTGCATTCCGCAAACTTGATGCTTTTTGCAAACCGGAAAGTCTTTTTGGATGCCACCTATTTTGACAGCTATGATTCCAAATATGTGCTTGGCGAAATCCGGGATGCGCTGAGCCGGGCCGGGGCATTGTTGCAGGACACCGCCGCGAACAGCGATATCATCATCGAGGCACGCAGCGGCGCGTTGGCGACCGACAACTCCGCCACCTTCTTTGGCGTTCCCACTTTCGCCGTCCCGATTCCTCTGGCCGGGTCGGTGTCTGTCCCGGAAGTAGCTTTTTATAAGGTGGACCGGCAGCACTCGATCGCGAAAATCGCCTTGCTCGCCTTTGCCAAGGCGTCACGTGAACACATTTATTCCAGCGGTCCTCTGGACGGAAAATCCCACGACTCCCGTTATCAGTTGCTGTTCATATCCTGGGTTCATATGGATATTCCGGAAGAACAAAAGACCGAAGAAAAGGGGGAACAATATCAAACCTGGTACCCGGAATATGATGAGTCGAACCTGCCGCCAATTAGCGCGCCCGCGACCAATGCACCGGCACCCGCCTCCGCCAACATTTCGACAAACAATGCCAATGCGTCAACAAATAGCGTCAACACCGCGACCAACAACACCGGGACGTTGATGAATACGAATGCGCCGTGATTCAGGGAAGGTTCCGAAATTTTGCTAATCGTACTGCCATGCTTACGCCGGACTCATGAGCGCCACCTTCCCCCTCATCCTAACCTTCTCCCTTGGGGAGAAGGAACAGCAGTTGAACATTTTAGGTTTTGCGAAAATCACTCGAGCTGCTGCCCATCTCCAATTCGCCAAAAAGCTGGGAGCGTTTCTCCCTCTCCCCAAAGAGAGAGGGCCGGGGTGAGGGGAAAGTGATCATCCAAATTTTAGGCCCGCACAATTTGAAATGAGCGCCACCTTCCCCCTCATCCTAACCTTCTCCCTTGGGGAGAAGAAACAGCAGTTGAACATTTTAGGTTTTGCGAAAATCACTCGAGCTGCTGCCCATCTCCAATTCGCCAAAAAGCTGGGAGCGTTTCCCCCTCTCCCCAAAGAGAGAGGGCCGGGGTGAGGGGAAAGTGATCATCCAAATTTTTAGGCCCGCACAATTTGAAATGAGCGCCGCCTTCCCCCTCATCCTGACCTTCTCCCCTGGGGAGAAGGAACAGCGGTTGTACATTTCTACTTCGCGAAAGCCAGTCGGGCCGCTGACCGCTCAAAATTCGCCAAGACACTGCAAACGGCACACCGTGATTGGTTTTTTTGACTTTTTCACTGCACCGGAATTTCCTTCACGGTGAAGGCGTAGTGGTAATGGTTGAAATAGATATCGGTGCCGTCGCATTCCAATTCGCCACGCTGGAAATCCACATCATCCGAACGAAATGATTGCTTGGCCGGATGCAGGTTCCGGGAATGGTTCGCGTTTGCCGCCATGCGCCACTGGCTCCGGCCGCCAAAATAAAAATCGCGCAGCTCGCGGCGTTGGTCCGGTGACAGCTCGCCGGCATATTGGGTCGCGAACGTGCTCATGAAAGGATCGACCGGCACCCAGCCGTAGGGCGCGAGATAGATTTCCGTCCAATCGTGGATGTCTTCCGCGCCGGGAAAGGTGTCCCAACCGGATTGCCAGCGCGCGGGAATATTGTTCAGCCGGCAAAGCGTGATGAAAAACAACGCCTCCTCCCCGCAATCGCCGTAACCATGTGAGCGGGTATATTCGCTGATGTTGGGAATGGTCGAATACTCCGTGGCAAAGCTGTATTTGATGTTGGCGCCGATCCATTCGTAAATCTTTTTGGCCGCCCGCGCGGAATTGGTCTCGCCGCCGAGAATCGTCTGCGACAACGCGCGCAGTTCCGGCGTGAACACCACATGCGGCGCTTCCTTCGTAAAAACTCCCACGACCTCATTCGAGCCGGCGAACACGGGAACCTTGTCCGGATCAATGTCAAAACTGACGCCCTTGGTGGTGTAATGATAATGGAGCGAGAATACCGTCGGCTCACCATCGGTCGCCGGCTGTTCGAGATAGGCCGAACGGATCGGGCTGGTCTCCGGCGCGAGCTGAATGACCGGCGAGGAACTGGAAACGAGTTCGAAATCGTCCTGATACGGATATGTCCGCGGCACCGGCAGCCAGGCACGGATGGTTTCACCGTCCGGTGCCGCGCCGGCATCCACCGTCACCGTCATGGTGACATCAAATTTTTTGGGCAGGACGTACGGGGTGTGTTCTTTTTCCGCGGCCTGTCGGATAGCCATGGCGCCCTGCCACATCGGCAATTGGAAGTCTTCATTCTTCGGCGGGGTCCGGCGCGGATTGAGTTCCGGATAACGCCAGAACAGATTCGGCACGCTCGAAATCATGAATCGCTCCTCGCCATCAATCATGCGGACATCGAATCTTTTTTCGGCCAGCCACTGGTCGAATTCGGCGTCCGTGAAATCGCGCACCGAGGCTTGGAGTTTTTTCTTCAAGGCGGCGTGGGTCAGCGGATAATCGAGGCGGATGCGGTCCAGGCGGTCGAGCTCAAACGCCAGTTGCCGGCGTTCCGCCGCCGGGGTGTTGGTGTCCGCAATGGCGGGCTGCAAGAGAACCGCCACCCGCTTGAAATTCCCCGCCGCCTCCTGTTGCCGTACTTCGTCGGGAATATTGTTCGCGGCAAGCAATAATGGCGCGGCCCAAAAAAAGGCAACGAGCAAAATGGCGTGGCATCGGAATGATTTCATGACGATCGACCTTGTTTCGCCGAAGGTTATATCCTCTGAATAAAAAATGCCAGTCTCCTGAAAATACCGCTGGCGATTCATTATATCCATTACAACTTTGGCCGTATTCATCAATCGCTGCGCGTCACCCCGGCGATGGAAGCGGGGATTTCCGACTATGTTTGGAGATTGGAAGAAATTGTTGATTTGTTATCTTGAATTTGAGGCGAGGGAGATTGATGTTTCTGCCTTACGGAATGGAATCATCTTTGAACAAATTATCGTGCAACCAAAAGAGGGCGCGGAGATTCGTTTTCATTTCCTTTTGTGTGTTGGTTGCGGGCTATATTGTTATTCCTTTTATCGGTTTTATTTTTATGCGACTTGGTTTGCTTACTTTCCCCGATATTGGCGATGACGATCTTCAAGCACCACCTCAGTCGCCGGATTCACCGCTTGACACAGTTCTTACCGCCGCCTGGAAGATCTTTATGTTTCCCGTGATTGCTATGGGACTTAAATTTAATCCTCATGGAATTATGCTGTGCTTTCTACTTATTGCGCCCGGACCGTTTTGGGCATTTTTTATCGAGTTGTTATGTACGGCGAAAAATCGACTGTGGCCTAAAAAGCCTCAAACGGAAATAAATTCAAACCGAGCCACTACCGAAACACCGGCAAAAACTTAATTTGGTGGGGCGAGCGTCCTCGCGAGCCGCTTATACCCAAGGCTCACGACGGCTCGCGAGGACGCTCGCCCCACTAGGGCATTTTAAAATAAGTTGTATCCGCGCTATCTCCCTCACCCTAACCCTCTCCCGCTGGGAGAGGGAACAGCCATGTTTGCCTTTCTTTTAGTGAGCACCGTATTCTCCAATCCAGCCACTGACATTCGTCTGAAGCTGGGAGCGTTTCTCCCTCTCCCAGCGGGAGCAGCGACAGCGGCTATGGCGGGTGAGGGAGAAAATTATCGCAAACGAATGGCTACAACTTATCTTAAACCGTTTTAGTCAAGGTATTGCCAGATTTTCAGACATGAAGGCGCGATACAACACTCGCAAGGCATGACTCTTTCGCTCCTGCCGGAGCTTTAACAAAGACAATTCCGTAACCCACAGCTATCGCTGTGGGCTATTTTCTTTCGCGCCTCCGGCGCTATGGCACGCACGGCCCGCACGAAGTGATGCGCCCTACTCGCTTCAGCCATGCCGATGTTGTTGGATTTGCCAGATCATCAACCCAATGCATCCAGCGCAGCCTGGGCGTGGGCCAGCTTGGTCTTCCAATCGGCCAGACGTTGTTCGTGCTCTTGTAAAACGGCCGGCGGCACTTTTGTGGTGAAGTTCGGGTTCGCCAATTTTTGTTCCACCTTGGTGATTTCGGTCTGGATCTTCTCGACTTCTTTCGCCAGCCGGATTTTTTCGGCGGCGACATCGATCAAACCTTCCAAGGGCAGGAACAGTTCGCCCATGGGCGATTGCACGGAGGGCGTGCCTTTCGGCGGCTGAAAAGTTTCGTTCACCTCGAGCGCCTCGGCATTGAGCAACAGCTTGATGACTTCGGCGTCGTGCGGCGTGAGGTGCTGTGCGGGCTTGAAGACGTATTTGACCTTCTTGGCGGCCTGGATGTTGCCGGCACGGCGAAGGTCGCGGCCGTTGCGGACGAGTTCGTATTTCGTGTCCGTCATCTCGAGGTAACAATCGTCGAGACCCCACTCGCCCGTCTCGTCATCGGTGAGCGGCAGGGGCCACGGCGCGTTCATGATGGTCTTGCCCCCCTGCCCTGCCGGCATGTCGGTGGAATATCCCATGCCGTGCCAGAGTTCCTCCGTGATGAACGGCAGGAAGGGATGGAACAAACGGATGGTGTGGGACAACACGAAGTCCATCACCGCGAGCGAGTTAGCTTTTTGCGCCGTAGCAGCCGACGTGAGGAGGCTCTGATCAATTTCGGATTTTTCAGATGGAGCCTCGTTACCTCGGCTGCTACTGAAAAAGACCGCTTTGCTCGCCTCGACATACCAATCGCAATACTCGTTCCAGAAAAAGCGGTAGAGCGCGGAGGTGGCCTCGCTGAACTTGTATTCATTGAGCGCGATGGTGACCTCGCGGATGGCAAGATCGAGCTTGAGCAAAATCCATTTGTCATCCGGCGTCAGCAACGTGCGGACGATTTCGCCTTGGATTTCAAACTGCTCGGACGGGGCGTCCTCGCTCGCAGGCGAGGCGCCTGCGCTCCCCTGCATCTGGCGAAAACGGCAGGCGTTCCAGAGCTTGTTGCAGAAATTTCTTCCAAGCTCGACGTCTTTTTCATCAAACAAAACGTCCTGACCGAGTGGCGCACTGCGCATGGTGCCGAAACGGAGGGCGTCCGCGCCGTATTGCGAAATCAGGACGAGCGGGTCGGGCGAATTGCCGAGCGTCTTGGACATCTTGCGCCCCTGTTTGTCGCGGATGATGCCGGTGAAATAGACATTACGGAAAGGCATCGCATCCGGGAGCGCGAACTTCGCGTCGCCCATGAACTCGTAGCCGGCCATGATCATGCGCGCGACCCAGAAGAAAATGATGTCCGGCCCGGTGACGAGGTCGGTGGTCGGATAAAATTTCTTCAACGTCTCCGTCTGTTCCGGCCAGCCCATCGTGGCGAACGGCCACAGCCATGAGCTGAACCAGGTGTCGAGGACGTCGGGGTCTTGGGTGAAACCAAATTCTTCCAATATTACGGCTTCTGAAGGAAACTCTGTTGCAGCAGTTATTTCAATTTTGTCTGAACTTATTGTCCAATCCATCCTCACAAAAGATTTCTCGTCAGATTTTTGAGCAAGCGGGACAAATATATATGCCGTGTGATTATTTGTATCACGGTCTTTTGCGTTTTCAAAAGCACTCCACAAAGTTTCTGGAAGCGCTTTTTTAGCCTCGGACTTTAAAACAGATTTCGTCCACACCGGAATCCGATGTCCCCACCAAAGCTGGCGGCTGATACACCAGTCCTGGATATTCGTCAGCCAGTGGTCATAAACCTTCGCCCAGCGTTGGGGATGAAAACGCATCTTGTCAGACACGCCGGCCGCCCGGGCGGGTGCCAGCGAGCCTTTTGAAAACGGCGCGTCGCCTGAACTGCCAAGCGATTCGGCGGAGACCCGCGCATCGGCCATCGGCACACGCTCGCTGTCTTGGTCGTGATGCACACAGGCCTTGGATTGTTCCACGGCGGGATATTTCAAAAACCATTGCTCGCTCAAACGCGGCTCGATCGGCACATCGGCGCGCTGGCTGAAACCGACGTTGTTCTCGTACGGCTTTTCCTCCACGAGCACGCCTTGCTCCTTGAGGATTTCCACCGCCACCTTGCGCGCCTTAAACCTATCGAGTCCTGATAGTGGCCCCCCCGCTAGGGGGTTCATGGAGCCGTCGGCGTTGATGACCTCAATGAGCGGCAGTTTATGGCGCGCGCCAATGTCGAAGTCCGCCTTGTCGTGCGCGGGCGTGACCTTGAGCACGCCGGTGCCGAATTCAAAATCCACATGCTCATCGCCGATGATGGGTATGAGTTTTTGTTCAGGCGGCAGTTCGGCGGGCAACGGCCGGACGATATATTTGCCGATGAGATGGGCGTAGCGCGGATCCTTCGGATTCACGGCCACGGCGGTGTCGCCGGGAATCGTTTCGGGACGCGTGGTGGCGATGGTGAGCCAGATGCGGCCTGCGGAATCGATTTCGGGGGCGGATTTAGAGTCAGCACTTCGTGAGGAGAGCTCGCCCTCACCCGCCATAGCCGCTGTCGCTACTCCCCCAGGAGAGGGAGAAACGGTTCCAGCGTTGGGCGATTGGGGCGCGCTTGGTTCGTGAGAAGTAACTGTGAGGGGACGTGCATTCGCACTTTTCACCGGTGAACCGTCGGACTCGACGGCTTCGACTCGGAAGTGATACATGAAACCTTTTTGCGGTTTCATTTCCACTTCCTCGTCCGAGAGCGCGGTCTGGGACACGGGGCACCAGTTCACCATGCGTTTGCCGCGGTAGATGAGGCCCTTCTTGTACAACTCGACAAAAACTTTTTGGACGCAGCGGGAATATTCCGGGTCCATCGTGAACCGTTCGCGCGTCCAATCGCAGGAGCAACCGAGCTTCTTGAGCTGGTTGATGATGATGTCGCCGTGCTTTTCCTTCCACGCCCAGACGCGTTTCAAAAATTCCTCGCGGCCGAGGTCGTGGCGGCTCTTCTTCTCCTCCTTCTTGATCTGCTTTTCCACCATCATCTGGGTGGCGATGCCGGCGTGGTCGGTGCCGGGCAGCCAGAGGACTTCCTTGCCGTCCATGCGCGCCTTGCGGCTGAGGATGTCCTGGATGGTGTTGTTGAGCACGTGCCCCATGTGGAGCATGCCGGTGACGTTCGGCGGCGGGATGACGATGGAATACGCCGGCTTGGAAGAGGTGGCATCGGCGACGAAACATTTTTCGTCCAGCCAGAACTGGTACCATTTATCTTCGACCGTCTGCGGTTCGTATGCTTTGGAAATTTCGGACATAAAATCAATATCGCCCGAAAAAACGACGGGGCGGGCGGTCAACAAGCTAGCAAATCCGCGGCGGCTGGCGCAAGCCGCAGGGCGGCAGCCTTTCAATGGCAATTTACGCGCAAAATCGCGAGATTGCTTGGCGTTAATATTGGCCGCGATTCTGCCAAACGCAGGATGGTGAATAAGTATGGCAAGTTTGCCTTGCGTTCACCGGCGCGGGAACGAAACTATTCGGCCAAGCAGTCCCGCACTGAAGGACGATTGGAAAATTTATGCCCTCGTTGAATTTCAAAGGCAAGGCGCTCGTGCAGAACTTTCATCTGCTCGTGCCTTATCATGAATTGAAGCCGGTGAAGGCCAAAAGCCTCACGGACAAAGTGAGCCTGCACGACAATCTGGTGGTGCATGGGGACAATCTACAGGCGCTCAAAAGCCTGCTGCCGTATTATCACGGCCAGGTGAAGTGCATCTACCTTGACCCGCCATACAATACCGGCAACGAGGGCTGGGCCTATAACGACAATGTCAATTCGGCGATGATGCAGGAATGGCTGGGAAAGGCGGTGGATCGCGAAGACCTGACGCGCCACGATAAATGGCTGTGCATGATGATGCCCCGGCTGAAATTGCTGCGGGATTTTTTGACAGACGATGGTGTTATCTTCATTTCAATTGATGATAATGAGGCGCATTGGTTGCGCGGGTTAATGGATGAAATATTTGGCGAAGAAAACTGCGTTGAGCAATTCGTCTGGAAAAAGAGCTATGGAGGCGGGGCCAAGGAAAAGTTCGTGGTCCGCCAGCATGAATATTGTCTCATGTATGCTCGGAACAAGGAACATTTGCCTGACCTGTGGCTTCCACCGGATGAAGATGCAGAGGCGCGCTACTACAAATACCGCGACGCAAAGTTCAAAGAGCGAGGCCCTTACAGGATTAAGCCACTGGAAGCGACCAAGAGCATGGATCATCGCGAAAATCTGGTTTTCCCGATCCAAGGACCAGGTGGCGTTAAAATTAAGCCCAAGCGTCAATGGTGGTGGAGCCGCGACCGCGTGGCACAAGCCTTGAAGAATGACGATATTGTCTTCACCAAAACCGATAACGGCTACTCGGTTTCCTATAAGCAATACCTCATGGACGAAAGCGGAGAAAAGCGCGGGGCGAAACCGTTTTCAGTTATTGATAAGTTCTATACTCAAGAAGGCACCGCCGACCTTCGTGAAGTATTTGACGATCAAGTCGTGCTGCAATTTCCCAAGCCCGTGAACCTCATTAAGCGTTTCGTTTACCTCGCAACGGAGCCGGACAAAGGAGATGTTGTTTTAGATTGCACAGCAGGTTCCGGGACGACTGGCCAAGCTGTGTTAGCACTAAACAAGGAAGACGAAGGCAACCGACGAGTTATTCTCATTGAGTCTGAGAATTATGCAGATTCAATCACTGCCGAGAGATTGCGTCGTGTGATTAAAGGTATTCCCAAAGCCAGAGACGCCGCGTTGCAAAAAGGTTTAGGTGGCACGTTTTCATTTGTCGAGGTCGGCAATTCGATGCAGTTGGAAACGTTGCTCAAGGGCAACAAGCTGCCGAGCTTTGAAAATCTGGCAGCCTACGTTTTCTACACGTCCACGGGCGAAGAGTTTGATGCGAAGGCCATCAAACGCAAAACCGGATTCATCGGTGAGAGCGCCAAGTATGACGTGTATCTATTCTACGAACCGGACCTTGATTATCTCAAAGCCACGGCGTTGACGCTGGATATGGCGCGGGCGTTGCCCAAAGGGAGCGGCAAACGGCGGCTGGTGTTCGCGCCCACAAAATACCTGGATGGCATTCATCTGGAAGAAAATCGGGTGGACTTTTGCCAGTTACCGTTCGAGATATACAAGGCGGCCAAAGCCAAGAAGCCATGAAGCTGAAAGAATATCAGGAACGCGCACTTGGAACCGTCCCCGGCAGCGTGGGGGCGAGGCAATTCCTTGAGCAGCTCGCAGTCTGGCGCGTGAAAGCGCATCAGGATGGCGAGTGGCTTTTTGATTTTGCCGAAAAAGCGTGGGAGAAAGCGGAAGTTCCGCACACCTACTGGAAAAAGAAGGACGGGTTGGAGCGTCCGCTGCCGAATTTTTGCCTGAAAATACCGACAGGCGGCGGCAAGACGCTGCTGGCGGTCAAAACAATTGATCTGGTTCAAAGCCTTTATCTGAAACGGCAGACAGGATTGGTGGTCTGGATCGTGCCGACGTCGCAAATCTACCTGCAAACGCTGAACGCGCTAAAAGACCGCGACCATCCGTATCGGCAGCAACTGGACATCATCTCCGCCGGGCGAACGTTGATTTTGGAAAAGACGGATACTTTTACCCCGCAGGACATGGAGGACCGGCTGGCGGTGCTGATGTTGATGCTGCCCTCGGCTTCGCGTGCAAACGAGGAGAGCCTGAAGATGTTTCAGGATGCCGGGGCGTTTCAGGCATTTTTTCCGCCGGATGAAGACCGGGCGGCGCACGAGAAACTGCTCAAGCGCATTCCGAACCTGACGACTTTTGAGTCTGAGGATGCGTTTGGCGGCAAGCAGGTGAAAACATCGCTGGGCAATACGATCCGCCTGCTTGAACCACTGATTATCCTGGATGAGGGACACAAGGCTTACAGCGAGAATGCACAGCGCACGCTTCGGAATTTGAACCCGTGCATGATCGTTGAATTGAGCGCCACGCCGCCGAAAGAAGCGAACAAACTGGTTGTGATCAGCGGCGACGAGTTGCACAAGGAGGAAATGATCAAGCTGGATTTGCATGTCACCAACAAATCATCCAGCTGGCAGGACACGATGCGCGCGGCAATGGAGCGGCGGGATAAACTTGAGGAAAAGGCGGTGGATTATGAAGGCAACTCCAACGTATATATCCGGCCCATTTGTTTGATTCAAGTCGAGCGCACCGGAAAAGACCAGCGTGACGGCAAACATATTCACGCCGAAGCAGTGCGCGAATACCTGATTGGCCAAGGGGTACAAAAAGACTGGATAGCGGTCAAATCATCGGAAATAAACGAGATAAAAGATTTTGATGATGCCGGCGGCCTGCTGTCACGTGACTGTCCGATCCGTTACATCATCACCAAGTCGGCCTTGCAGGAAGGCTGGGATTGTTCCTTTGCGTATGTGCTGACGGTGCTGACGAACCCGCATTCCAAGACGGCATTGACGCAATTGATCGGGCGAATTCTCCGCCAGCCTTACGCGCGCCGGACGCACGTCAGTGCGCTGGATGAAAGTTATGCCTTCTGTTTTCAGCGGACGGATTTGATGCAGGAAATTAAAGCCGGCTTCAAACGCGAGGGGTTGGAGGAAATGCAGGGGAAAATCGTCCAAGACGGCGAAGATGCCGGACTGAACACACTGCGGGAAATTTTGCCGCGCGACAAATTTAAAAAAGCGGCGGCGAACATGGTGCTGCCGGCATTTATGATCCGTGATGGCAAAAGCTGGCGGTTGGTAAGCTACGAGGCAGACATTCTTTCACGGGTTGACTGGACGCAGGTGGATTTGAAACCGCTGGAGAAACTATCATTAAGCCTGGAAGAAAAACGTGATGTAGAATTCAGCGCGGGGTTGGGCGAAAACCTACGGGACTTTGGCCGCCATGAACAGGAGGACTTTAGCAGCGGCAAACCCCAAATTGATTTTGCCTACGCCGCCAGCCATTTGCTCGACATAGTTCCAAATCCTTGGGTCGGCTACGAATTCGTGGAGCAGGTTTTCGGAAAACTATTTGCCAAATGGAAGGGCAAGGAAAAGGTAGTAGTCAACAATCTCGTATTCATTCTTGAATCAATGCGGACTCAATTGGCGCAAGAACGTGACCGGCTAGCGGAAACGGTTTTCAACCAAATGCTCAAGGATGACGTGATGCACTTCATTGTGGTGACTCACGATCTTGGAAAACGCATGAACCGGCTACCAGAAAGAATGGAGATTCCGCAATCCGCAATCAAAGCCACGCGACTGGATGGCAGCCAGTTTGAGATGAATTTGTTCGACCCAACGCCGGAGGATTCATTGAACCGGTTGGAACGGGAAGTCGCCTCGTTTTTGGATGAGCAAAGCCCGCTCTATTTTTGGTATCGGAATGTTCCCCAACGCGGGTATTACGTCCAAGGCTGGCAGAAATCCCGCATCTTTGCAGACTTTATTTTCACCACCACCGGTGATACCAAATCGAATTATCGCAAAGTGTTTGTGCTGGAAACCAAAGGTCTTCATCTTAAAAACGAAAATACGGAATACAAGCAGTCGGTCTTTGAGTTGTGCAACAAGCGCGCACAAGAAAAGTCCTGGAATGACTTGGTGCCAGCGATGCAGGAAAAAGAAATAAAATTTGAAGTCGTTTTCCAAGACGAATGGGAAAACCGGCTGAATGAATTACTGACAGAATAACCGGGCTTGATTTTTTTCTTTTGGTTCTACAAATATGCCAGACCTATGGCTTTGAAAAATAGGCGGCTCGGCAGTCCAATCTGGGCGGGCTAATGGGAAAACTTTAAACGCAGAGATGCAGAGAACGCAGAGCGGCGCAAAGGTGCGAGCCGCACGGGCCAAAAGCCGAATGAAGAAGTCACCGGATTTACGATTTACGATAGCCGACGTCAGATTCAAACTTTTAAATGGCGCGGACTAATGTCCGCGGCTACGCCCGTTGGAGCGAGGGCGAAACGACCATATATCGCCCTGGACGGGGCTTGAAAATCTTTTTCTTTTTGGTTCTACAAAGATGTCACGCCTACGGCATTCAGTGCGGACGCTTCGTGCGAAGAGGTGTGCAATAGTGATAAAACGAGATCTACGCGGCGGTGGTGAAGTGCGGAGTACGGATTTTTTGATCAGAACCTCCCCACGTCGGCTGCTACATATCACAAAGGCCGGCGCGCACCCGCCGCGACAGGCGCGAGCATGGCAAGCGGAGTGACGCGCCCCATGCGAGAAGCTCACGATAGGTTTTGGCGAGGTCAGTGCCAGTCTTGGCTTAAGTAAACACAGAGTATTTTTATTGTCGACAATAATCAAGCTGTTGGCTATGGTGAGCGAAGGCTTCGCAGTGCGAAGTGCGGAATGCACCAACCTGGTGCCGGGCATCGGAATTTCCGATTGGCAATGGCCAATTACGGATTTGCAGTTTGTTCTTTGACATAGCCGGCGAAGCCGGTCTTAACGGGAAAAAGGCCACGGCGCGAGGCACAGGGCGCGGGGTGGATTGTCGCAAATCGGCAATCCATCCCGCCCGCTCCGAGCCGCACCAACCTGGTGCTGGGGTCCGAGCCGGACGGGCCATCGGCGAAGCCGGTTTTAAATTTCGATTCTCGGATCTCGGTTTTCGGGTTTCGGAGGGTTAAAAAAACGGTTATGTTCGCTTATGGGTCGGAGAAATCTACGCTTATGTTCGCATATGTTCGGATAAATTCGCTTATGTTCGCTTAACGGGGGAAAAAGCCGCAGGGCGGCAGCCAATCCTAGATTTCGGAATGGGGATTGCGGATTGCGGGTGGATCGAGGCACAGCCTCGACGCTACACCGCTGGCGTGGAGTGGGGACGGCGGCACGCCATCCCTCCCGGTGCCAAAATAAACGTTTTTTTTCTTCAAAACGAAGCCAAAAATCCCTTGTAAAACCTAGGTTTTTTAAAAAACAGAACGCAAAACGAACCCACCGGCGAGGCCGGTCTTACCAGGGCAACCTCACTAGGGAGTTTATCCGAGTAAATCCGACCAAAAAACGGGTTGATAGGAAATAGTCGATGGATGATGGATGGACTGCCGGAATCGGGTCAAATCAAGGTAAATTCGACTAAATTCGACCAAAATTATTTCTTCAACAGCGCGAACACCATCGAATCCACGATGGCTTCGAGGCTGGCTTCGATGATGTTTTCGCTCACGCCGACGGTGCCCCATTCGCGTTTGCCGTCGGAGGACGTGATGAGCACGCGCGTCTTGGCCGCGGTGCCGGTGGTGCCGTTGATGATGCGGACCTTGTAATCCGTCAATTCGATGGCCTTCAGTTTGGGAAAGAATTTTGCCAGCGCGCGGCGAAGTGCGCCGTCGAGCGCGTTCACCGGGCCGTCGCCTTCTGCAACAGTGTGTGCGATCTCCTCGCCCACACGCACGCGGACGGTGGCTTCGCAGATGGATTCCAGCTTGTCGCGGCGCATAGAAACGTGATAGGTCTCGACCTCGAACTGCTTTGCAAAATTCTTTTCCATCGCACTGCGAATGAGCAATGCGAGCGACGCCTCGGCGGCCTCGAATTCGTAGCCGCTGCCCTCGAGTTCCTTGACCTTGGCGGTGATGTCGCGTGCTTCCGGCGCATCGGGCGCGAGCTTGAAACCGAGTTCGCGCGCCTTCATCAAAATGTTCGTGCGGCCGGACATGTCGCTGACGAGCACGCGGCGGAAATTGCCGACGGCTTCGGGAGTGATGTGCTCATAACTGCGCGCCACGCGTTCGATGGCGTGCACATGCATGCCGCCCTTGTGCGCAAAAGCGGTCTGCCCGACCCACGGCGCACGGACGTCGTGACGGACGTTCGCCACCTCGTTCACGAACTCGGAAAGTTCCTTGAGCTTGGGCAAAGATTTCTCCGACACGCAACGCAGTCCCATCTTGAGCTGCAGCGCGGGGATGACGCTGATCAAATTGCAATTGCCGGTGCGTTCGCCATAGCCGTTGATGGTGCCCTGCACCTGCATGGCGCCGGCCTCCACGGCGGCGATGGCGTTCGCCACGCCAAATCCGCAATCGTTGTGCGTGTGGATGCCGATGGGGCAATTCAATTTTGATTTTGCGAACGCGACGGTCTTCGCGATTTCGCTCGGTAAACGTCCGCCGTTGGTTTCGCAGAGCACGATGCAATCGGCGCCGGCTTTTTCCGCCGCCTGCCAGGTTGCCAGCGCGTATTCAGGTTCGTCGGCGAAACCGTCGAAGGAATGTTCCGCGTCGTAGATGACCTTTTTGCCGTGGTCCTTGAGATAACGGATCGTGTCGCCGATCATGCCGAGATTTTCATCCGGCTTGGCGCGCAATACTTCGGTGACGTGCAGCAGCCATGTCTTGCCGACGATGGTGACGACGGGTGTCTTCGCCTCGAGGATGAGGCGCATCAAGTCGTCCTGCTCCACGGGAATGCCCTTGCGTCGCGTCATGCTGAACGCGGCGATCTGCGCATTTTTCCATTTGCGTTTCGCCGCCTGTTTGAAGAACTCCATGTCCTTCGGATTGCTGCCGGGCCAGCCGCCTTCAATGTATTGAACCCCGAAAGAATCGAGCTTCTCGGCAATGCGAAGCTTGTCCATGGCCGAGAAATTGATGCCTTCACCCTGCGCACCATCGCGCAGAGTCGTGTCGTAGATTTCGACTTGGGGTTTCATATATTTCCGCAAAAGCGGGGCGGGAGTATCGTTGAATTTTTAGCACAGAGCAAATTAGAACTGAGGGCCCTTAATGGGCAATTTCAGCGATAAAAACACACGTAAGTAATTTTCCAATAATAACTTATGATAATTTCAGCAAGTGTTTACGGCGCAAAATTCAGCTTATAGACTTAATTTGTAACGACTTATATTAAATTAACGCTCTATCCACGAAAAACCGTCGGAATCCTTTACGGTTTCGAGTGAATTTGAGGCTCATTAGATGGCGGTATTTACTTTTATAAATCATTGTTATTTAGGGTTTTGAAGATTTTTAGACAGTGGATTTTTACGTTGGCATCGCCTTTGCTTAATAAATCTCAGTAGTAAAGAAACAATTTACAACCAATAAACCAAATATGAAAAACATCACCAAAATCATCGCCGTGGCGGCAGCCGCCGTGGCCATCACTGGAACGGTTCACGCGACGGCCATCACTGGCGGCATCGCTTTCGCCGGTTCCGCCCAGCTCAACGGTTCGACCGTGGAGTCCTCCAGCGAAGTGCTCTCATGGGGACCTAACACTGTGTATCTCGCCACCGGTTCTTTCGCAGGCCTCGGCGGCAGCGGCGTGACCTTCGGACCTGTTCCGTGGTCTTTCACCAGCCCTTTGGCCTCCTTCTGGACTGATGGCTCTTTCACCTTTAACCTGACCCAGTCCACCGTCTCCACGCCGGTTCTCGGACCGTCCGGTTTTTATTCCTTGACCATTTTCCTGGCTGGTACGATCACCAGCACCACCCCTGGCCTGAGCCCGACGTCCTTCGCTGGTACGTTCTCGATCCAGGATCCGACGGTCGGCGGCACCTATAACTACTCGGAAAGCATGTCGTTCTCGTCCGTTCCGGACGGCGGCACCACTGCCCTGTTGCTCGGCTCGGTTCTTTCCGGCCTCGCGCTGATCCGCCGCAAGCTGAACGTCTGATCGTTCATCCGAATCAATTACAACAAGGGCAGGACTCGTTCCTGCCCTTGTTTTTTTATTTCTACAGCCGGGGGAATAGAATTGCTGCGGTGCTAAATAATCATGACAATGGAGTTCGCCGGCCGTTCCGTCGGACGAACCCATGAACACCGCCGCCCTGCTCGCCTTTGCCAGCGCCTTGTTTGCCTTTGCGCTGGCTTTTTCCGTGCTCTGGAACGGCCGCCGCTCGCCGGCGCAGATTTTCTTCGCCACCGGCATGGCGGTCCTGGGTGTCGAAAGCGTTTTCAATGCGCTCGCCCAGCAGGCCACCGTCATCAATGATCTCTATCGCTGGGAACAATGGCGGTTCATAACCGTTTCAATCCTGCCGGCCGGCTGGCTGGCCTATGGCTTGAGCTATGGACGCGGCAACCACCGCGAATTTTTACAACGCTGGAAACCCGTCCTGCTGGCCTTTTTGATCCTGCCCCTTGTCCTGGTGGCGCTCTTCTTTCAAGATCTGATCCTGCCGCCGGACCCGTTGAAAAACACGTATCAGGACATTTACCTCGGCCGTTCCGGCGTGGCGCTCAACATCATTTTTCTCGTCGGCATCGTGCTGGTGCTGATGAACCTCGAGCGTACGTTTCGTGCCGCCGTCGGCACCATGCGCTGGCGGATCAAATTCATGATCCTGGGCGTGGGGGTGCTGTTCGTGGTGCGCGCCTACACCAGCACGGTGACACTTTTGTTTCACGCCACCAGCCTGCCTTTGCAAGCCTGGGATTCCTGCGCGCTGCTGGCCGCCTGTTTTTTGATCTTCCGTTCGCTGCGGCGCGAAGGGCACTTTGAGATCGACGTCTATCCCTCGCATCTGGTGCTGCAAAACTCGCTCACGGTTTTACTCGCGGGGATTTACCTGGTCGTCATCGGCCTCTTTGCCAAGGTGCTCGTCTGGCTCAAGCCGGCCGGACAGGACGGTGAATTTGCCATCACGGCATTCCTCGTCCTGGCCGCGCTCGTGGCCTTGACGGTTTTATTGCTGTCCGACCGGGTCAAGCTGCACCTCAGCCGGTTTGTGAGCCGGCATTTCCAGCGGCCGATGTTCGATTACCGCACCGTCTGGCGCAAATTCACCGAGGCCACCGCCTCGTGCGTCAGCCAGGACGAACTCTGCCAGGCCGCGGTGAAATCCACGACCGACATCTTTCAAACCCTTTCCGTCACCGTCTGGCTGGTGGATGACAAAAAGGAAAACTTCATCTATGCCGCCTCCAATTTCCTGTCCGAGGCGAAAGCCAGGGACCTCGTGCCGCAAAAAAGTGAAGTCGCGCAGGCCATCGCCCGGTTGCAACAGAACCACGAACCGTTGGACATCGATGACGCCGGGGAAAACTGGCTCGAAGTCCTGCGCCAGTGTCATCCGCAGGAATTTCACAAGGGCGGCCATCGCGTCGCCGCGCCGATGATCGTCGGCGGCGAAATGCTCGGCGTGATGATCCTCGGCGACCGCGTGGGCGGCGCGCCGTTCACCTGGCAGGACCTCGATCTGCTCAAGTGCATCTGCGACCAGCTCGCCGCCGGGCTGCTCAATCTGCGGCTGGCGCAAAAACTCCTGCAAGCCAAGGAACTCGAGGCGTTCCAGACCATGTCCGCGTTTTTTGTGCATGACATGAAAAACACGGCGAACACCTTGAACCTGATGTTGCAAAACCTGCCCGTGCATTTTGACAACCCGGAATTCCGCGCCGATGCCCTGCGCGGCATTTCCAAAACCGTCGAACGCGTGAATTTCCTCATCAGCCGGCTCGGCTCCATCCGCAGTGAATTACAGATCAAGCCGGTGGAAGCCGACCTGAACACCGTCATCACCCGGGCGCTGGAGGGCTGGGAGGACGTCGCCGGCATCAACCTGAAGAAAGACTTTTCCACGCTGCCGAAATTTTCCTTCGACCCCGAACAGATGTTGAAGGTCGCCACGAACCTCATTTTTAATGCGCGCGAAGCGTTGCCGCAAAACGGCCAGGTCCAGATCTCCACCGGGCTGAAAAACGGGTTCGCCGTCTTCACCGTCAGTGACAACGGCTGCGGCATGAGCCGCGAGTTCCTGGAACGGCAGTTGTTCCGCGCGTTCCAGACCACGAAGAAAAACGGGCTTGGCATCGGCATGTTCCAGAGCAAAATGATTGTCGAGGCACACAAAGGCCGCATGGAAGTTGAAAGCGAAGCCGGCAAGGGCACCACCTTCCGCGTGATGCTGCCGCTTAAAAAATAATGAATCCAAAATTGCTGATAGTGGACGATGACGAGGAAATCCGCACGCAGATGAAGTGGGCGCTGGCGAAGGACTATGATGTCGCCCTCGCGGAAAACCGCGCCGCCGCCGTCGAAACCTTCCGCGCCACGCAACCGATGGTGGTGCTGCTCGACCTGGGACTGCCGCCGCATCCCAACACCGCCGAGGAAGGCCTGGCCACGCTGGCCGAAATGCTCGCCCTCAATACGTCGGTAAAAGCCGTCATCGTGAGCGGCCAGGGGGAAAAGGAAAATGCGCTGCGCGCCATCGGCAACGGCGCCTATGACTTTTTGACCAAGCCGGTGGATATGGCGGAATTGAAGTTTTTGCTCAAGCGCAGCTTCCATGTCGCCCAATTGGAAAAAGAATTCAAGGAGATGCAGCGGCTGGTGAAGACGGACGCATTCGAAGGGGTCATCGGCGAAAGTTCCGCCATGCGCTCGGTGTTCGATGCCATCCGGAAGGTGGCCACGACCGATGCGCCCGTCTTGATCCTGGGCGAAAGCGGCACGGGCAAGGAAATGGCCGCCAAGGCGATCCACCAGCGCAGCAACCGCAAGAACGGGCCGTTCATCGCCATCAACTGCGGCGCCATTCCCGAAACTCTTTTGGAAGCGGAATTATTCGGCCACGAAAAAGGCGCGTTCACCGGCGCGCACATGCAGCGCAAAGGCCGGATCGAAAGCGCGGAGGGCGGAACCCTGTTCCTCGATGAAATCGGTGAAATCCCGCTCGCGCTACAGGTGAAGCTGCTGCGTTTTTTGCAGGAACAGACCATCGAGCGCATCGGCGGACGGCAGTCCATCCAGATCAACACGCGCGTGGTGGCCGCCACCAATGTGGAATTGAAGAAGGCGATGGCGGCGCAAAAGTTCCGCGAAGACCTGTATTACCGCCTGGCCGTGGTGCAGGTTCCCTTGCCGCCGCTCCGGGAACGTGAAAACGACATCCGTCTGCTGGCGCAATATTTCCTGAACCGTTTTTCGGCGGAAGTGAACAAACCAAACCTGACGTTTGAAGCCGAGGCGGTGAAGGCGATGAACCGTTATGCCTGGCCGGGCAATGTCCGCGAGCTGGAAAATTGCGTCCGCCGCGCCACCATCATGGCCGAAGGCAAACGGGTGACGGCGCACGATCTGAACCTGGACACCTCCGTGGGCGGCACCGTCGTGACCACCTTGAAAGACGCGCGCGAGGCGGTTGAACGGCAGATGTTGCAGCAGGCGCTAAAAAAACACGGCGGCAAGATCGCTCCTGCCGCCGCCGAACTGGGTTTGAGCCGTCCAACGATCTACGAGTTGATGGACAAGCTCGGCATCAGCCGCGAGTGATATCAGAACAACTGGAAACGTTCCGGCACGTATACGATATCGTTCGGCTTGAGGTAAAACGGGGCGCTCGTTTTGCCATCCAGAATGTCCTTCAGGTTCAATTCATAGCTTTTATATTTGCCGGCCTCGATCCGGTTGACTTTTACGGCCTTCATGTTGGCCGTGTCCGGATTAAATCCGCCCGCTTCCATCACGGCCTCCAACGCGGTCATCGGATGATCGGACATAATTTTGCCGGGGTGGGCGACCTCGCCATTCACAAAAACCGGGAAGGTGGATGACAGCAGGGATACGGTGACTTCCTTCGACGATATCTGCGGCGCATAAAGGTCGATCAGCTTTTTCTGCAAATCATCGGGCGTCAAACCGGCGGCGTCCACTTCACCCACCAGCTGCAGGTTGATTTTCCCATCGCGCCTGATCTGTTGCGTGGTGTCGAGGTTGGCCGAGCCCGGAAAGGAGATCTTGATGGTGTCGCCCTCGCGCAAGGTGATGACCGGCGGCGGCATGGCTGCGGTCGACGGCGGTGGCGGCGTGGCGCAACCCGCAAAGGTCAGGGTGGCCGCAGCCATCAGCGCGGTTAAAAAATGACGGGGGGTGATTTTCATGGGATTTTTTAAAAATGATGTTCCAAAACTTGGGCTTGTAAAGTCCCGTTTGAAAATTTTTTGCCAAAAAAAACCGGCAACGCAAGTTGCCGGTTTAGTGTTTCATTAAATGATTATTTCTGGACGCGGGCCGGAACGAGCTTGCGGCGGGAAAGTTCCACGCCCAGCAGGGTCAAACCGAGCAACACGACCGTCATGGACGTGTCCGGAACGGTGCTGTGGGGGGTGCCTCCGCAGGTATAGTCGCACTGGCAGGAACCGATGTCCCATTTTCCGGTGCAATCCAGGTCGAACGAACAACCCTTGCCGGAATCCAGGCAGCTGTTCAAATAACTCAGACCGGTGGAACTCAACGTGCAGGTCCAAGTGTCCTTAGATCCTTTCTCGGAGCCAATGGTGCAGCTTGAGCCGCTGCCCAAAAGATCACAGAAAAGCACCGACGGACAACTGACCGAGGTGAAGGTGAAGGTGCAGCTCGTGACTGTCTGTCCACCAGTACTGACCGGCAACGAGCAGGAGTAATTATTACCGCTCTTGTTGGAGAAGAGCGTGCAGGTATTGGCTTGAACCATAGCCGTAACCCCCATCAATGCAGCAAAGATAATTTTTTTCATGGCGAGAGCTTAAAAGCATCCTCAATGCCAAGAGATATTAAAAATTTAAACATTTGAAATTAAGCAACTTACAATCATAACAAGATAAAAAGTAAAAAATTAAGTGTAAACTGTACCGACAAAATTACAGATTGCTTCTACTTCAATCCCCCCAACATCTGCCGCGCGGAGTCGGCCAGCGGGGCAGGCAATTTGAGCGCAATCGCCTGTTCCAAATCTGACTTGGCAGCAGGTCGGTGGCTGAGTTTCAGCTCCGTCGCGCCGAGGTAGTAAAAAACTTCGGCATCGCCCGGCGATTGTACCGCACAAGTTCTCAACAGCCCTGCCGCGCGGGCAAAATCGCCCTGTTGAAAAACCATTATCCCCACTGCCTTTGCCAGCGCGGGATCGTCGGGAAAGCTATCGCGCGCCTTCATCGCGAGCGAATAGGCCTGTGAAGTTTTTTGCGGATTACGCGAATACAAAATCGCAAGTTCGCGCTGGGCCGGGGCAAAGTCCGGGAAACGCGAAAGGATCTTTTCACACGCCGCGGCCGCCGTATCCATATCGCCCGCGAGTTCCTTGACCTTGGTCTGCACCATCAAGGCAGGAACATAATCCGGCTGCCGCTGCAAGATTTCCGCGACGTGCGCAGTCGCGTTCTTCGCCGCCTGCATGTCACCGGCGGCGGCGATCAGATCCACCATCCGTCCAGCCTCCTCCTTCTGGGCGGCCGGCAGGTTGCCGGCCAGGGAATTTTGCAAGGCGGTTTGGGCGGCGGAAACGTTACCCACCGCGTAAGTCGCGCAGGCATAATCAAATTGCAGCGTGGCGTCGCCGGATTGGGTCTGCGCGAGCGGCTGCAAAATGGAATCGGCAAGTTTATAGTCGCCGTTTTCGTAGGCCAGCCGTCCGTATACCTGAGCCGCGAGTGTATCGGTGGACGCATTCTTGTAGGCGTTCTTCGCATAATCATAGGCTTTGGCTGCGTCCTTGCCTTCCCAGAGCAGCGCCAGATTCACCAGTGCCGTGTAATTTTTTGCGTCCGTCTTCAAGACGGCTTCGTAGCCCGCCATGGCCTTTTCATTATTGCCCGCACGCTGATAAATGGCGGCCAGTTTTCCCTGTGCCACCGGGTCGCCGGCATTCTGGCTGATGCGCTGTTCCAGCTTTTCACGGTCCGCGTCGGTCGCGGACATCGGATTGATGTTCAACAGCGCGAGACAAAGCCCGCATTCGTCGCGCCCGTGAAAATCATCTTTGGAAGACATCGCGGATTGCAATGCGCTGCGTGCGGCGTCCTCGTTGCCGATCATATAATACGCCATGCCGAGGTGGTACTGCACATCCGGCACAGCGGGCATTTTGGAAGCAGCTTCCTGCAACAACGACACCGCGGAGGGATATGCCCCGCGCCGGAAAGAAATCCAGCCCAGCGTATCCGCCGTTGACGGGTCAAACGGCATCAAATCCCGCGCCTGCTGTGCCAAGTCGGCGGCGCGATCCAGTTGGTTGAGATATTCCGTGTCCAGCCACGCAAGATTGTTCAGGGCGGGAACACATTTGGGATCCAGTTCAATCATTTGGCCGTAGGTCGCGGCGGCGGCCTTATAATCACGGCTGTTCTCATTCATGGTCGCCTGAAACATCAGCGCCGATAGATTTTTGGGATCCTTTTGGATGGCTGCCTGCACCTGTTGCAGGGCGTCGTTCGTCTTTCCATCATCAAGATAAGTCTGTGCGAGCAACAATGGTACGTTTTCGTCAGCCGGGTTAAGCCGCGCTGTTTCCACAAGCGTTTTTTCAGCGGCTGCACGGTCGCCTTGCGCAATCTGGATCCTGGCGACCAGCAGGTTCAATGTCGGCAGATTCGGCGATTGTTGCCGGCGTGATTGCACGCGATTCATGGCGCCCGGGAAATTTTTCTCGGACAAATCCAGGTTCACCATTTGTTCCAGGACCACAAGGTTGGTTGGGGACAATAAAAATGCGCGGTCGAATTCAGCATGGGCATGGGGGGAATCGCCAAGCTGGACATAATTCGCACCGGCCAGCAGCGGAATTTGCGGATTGTCCGGCAGCGCTTTTTCCAGCCCGGCGTAAATGGCTTGCGCCTCGTCCAGGCGGCCACGTTCGCGATAGGCGTCGGCCAGAAGCAATTGCGCCGGCAGCAGCTGCGGCTGTTGCTGGGTGAGCTTGCTGAGTGATATGATGGCAGGATCGGGGTTCTGATTTTTTATCTGGATCTGCGCCAGCAGCATGGTCGCATCGGACATGCTGCCGTCCAGTTCCAGCGCCCGATTGAGACTGACGGTGGCCTTGTTATCGTCGCCGGATGCATAATACACCGTGCCCAGTTGGAAATGACCACGCGGCGACTGGGGATAAAGTTTGGTGAGCCGCTCCAGCGCCTGCATCGAACCCTTTAGGTCCTGTTGCGTGAACTTCAAGCGGGCCGACAGCATGAGGCCGTCAAAATTGTCCGGATCCCGGGCCAGGATTTTATTGATGGCGGCCAGACAGTCGTCAAATTTGTTTTGTGTCAGCGCAATTTCACCGAGGCCCAGCAATGCGGGCAGATAATCCGGCGGCGTCTTGATCACATCTTGCAAAATCGCGGTCGCGGCGGCGGCGTCCCCCGTTTGCAACTTGAAACGCGCATATAACATGCGCTTGGTGGAACGCGCCGGTGACACGTCGGACGCGGCCTTGAAATCAGCATCGGCAGTCTTCAAATCATTGCGCGCCTGGGCCAGCATCGCCAGCGAAGTGAGGGCGTCGGCGCATTTGGGATCCGCCGCGATGGCGTTGTTAAAATATTTTTCGGCCGGTCCAGAATCGTTGCTTTGCAGGGCGAGCAGGCCCAGCGCCGTTTCACAGGCGGCACGGTTGCCGGACGGTTCCAGTTTTTCCAGCAGTGCCCGCGCCACGGCGGATTCCTTGGCCGTACGGACAGTTTGCGCCAGCAATATGGGTGCGTCGGCGGACTTGGCATCGTGGTCCAAAATGTATTGGGCCGCGCTGCGGGCATCGGCAAAATCGCCGGAGGCGGCAAGTACCTGGCCGAATTTAAAGCGCAGGTCCAGGTCGTTCGTCGAAAGCGTGACGGCACGGGCAAGAAACGGCGCAGCGGTCTGAAAACGACCCTCGTCAAAATAAATGCCCGCCAGCCGCGTGAACGCCTTGACGTTCTCATGGTCGTAACGGAGCACGTTCAGATACTCGATCCCCGCCTTGTCGAACTCGCCGGCCGCAAAATACTTGTCGCCGCGCGATTCATGCCATGCCTTTTTCGCACCGGCGGAACAACCGCCGGTTCCGATAACCACGGCCACCCCGATGGCGATAACTAAAACCGAATAAAAAGTTTTTTTCATTGCTTGGTTTGGTGTTTGGCTTCCGCCCTGCGCATGAGATAAAGCAACAGGAAAAACGGCAGCAAGGACAGTGCAAAAAATAGCGGACCACCGCGATGGTGGATGGGGGAGTCGATCATCTGCGGGCCGATGTGCGTGCAAAGCTCGCCGAGCACGAAGACCCGGAATCCGTTACGCAACAGCGCGAGTGGAATGACAAAAAGGCACAACGCGGCCCGCCGCCAGGGGGAACGGAGGAAAAAATGTCCCGCGACCAGGCTGGTGATGAACAGCACCATGGTGGAATGGATGCCGCTGCATTCCTGGGCGACCTCCAGGCTGATGTTCGGCAGGCGGAAAATCAGGCCATCGTGCAAAACAGGAACGTCTGAAATGGAAAAGAGCCAGCCGGCCACGACGGCCGAGCCATGTTGCAATCCCGTCTCCAGCGCGTCGCGCAGAAAATCGGGCATCGGGATGAAAAATATGAGCATCGAAAAGGGAAACGCCAGCACGCGCATGCCGGCCGTCCCAAAGATCCAGAAGCCGGCGCCGGCCAGCAGCAGCACGAACGAGCATGTGGTCAGCGAGAGTTCATCCACCGGCGAACTGGAGCGAAAAACAAATTTTCCAGCGAGCGCGAAGATTCCGGCCAGAAAGAACCCGGCGGCAATCTTTTTCGCCGGCGCGCCGGCAGACAGCTTGTTTTTATCCTGCCATGCCAGATACGCGCAAACGGCCGGCATTAGCAGAACGTAGGAATGCAGTTCATCGCCGGCTGCGAACCGCACGAGATGCCACAACGGCACCGCAAAGGCCAGCGCCAGCACCGCCGCAGCCAGGGCAAACTGTTTTTCCAGCGGGATATTTTTTGCGGCGGTTCCGTCCATGAATTTTCCGCCGGAGCGTTCAGTAGGCAAAGCTGACCTCGACGCCAACCTGATTGCTGTTATAGGTGTAGCCGCCCGCGGTGGAAATATAATCGCTGTACTGATAGGTGAGCGCCACATTGCCGCGTTTTAAGAAAACATGGCTCAAACGCAGATTGACCGAGTATTCGTCATCCGTGCGGATGTTCGACAGCGCGGCAGCCTTCAAAATACCCCCCGGCGTGATCTCCACCACAGGTTCCGTCACGGTATAATCGGTATGGGAATAGTTGAAACCACCGGAGAGATAAAATTTTTCAAAGAGACGCTGCGAGATGTTCAGGCTCACCGTGGTGGATTCGGTGTTTTGTGCCAGAATATAATAATCCGAGGAACTCACATTGCGGCTGGCATTCAGGGAAATTTGGGTTTGTTTGAACGGCATGTACTGGACACCCACGCCATATATGGGATTGAGCGGATTCTTTTCTCCGGCAGCAAGGATTTGCATGTAATCGAGACCGGCATTGGCGGTGAAGGACAGTTTGTCGGTTGCGCGCCATTGGATGCGTCCCTGTAATTGCTCGTCCACGGAATCCGCACCGGAACCGGTTATCGTGGTGTAATCCACACCCGCTCCGACGCCAATAAAAAGACGCTTGGCGACCTGGTAATTCAACCAGTCCAGCGTGGACCAGGTTCTGGCATCCTGGAGGCCTTGTACGAAGTTCAGGTTTTGCGACAGGTTGATATCAGTGGAAAACTTGTCGTTTAATTGATGAGAGACATCGATCGCCGTGGTGAAATTATCATCCTTCGTTTGCGTCGCCGTTTCCGAGAGCGTTGCATCGGAGTGGGTATAGGTCTGCGAAAAATTTAACACCCAGTCTTCGTAACGCGTATGACCGTTCAATGAGACGCTTTGGTTGACGGCATTGTGAAACGCGCTGTCGGAATAAAAAACCAGGGTCGGGCTGTAATCCAATGTCCAATGCCGCCCCAAATCCACGGTGATACCCGGTGTAACAGTGTTGATGAAGGTGTTATGAATGTTGGACGGGCTCGCCAGCATGCCGTTCACATATAAAAATTGATAGTCGCCATGCGGCCGGAAGACCATGCCTTCAAACTTGAACGGCTCGGGCAGCGAACCGTTATGGTTATTGGCGTTGGGAATGAAAACAGCCATGTCATTGTTCGTGGCGTCTTCCACCTGTTCCTGCGGTTGAACCGGTGCGGGCGGTGGCGTCTGCATGACTACGGGTCCGGCCAGCAGCCTTCCAGCCAGCAAACCGGCGAACAGCAACAGGCTGGCGGCGATCTTTTTATCCCGTCTCTTGCACTGGTTCGGTTTCATAATCATGTCATTGTCTGCAAAAATGTTGATTGAGGCAAGGGTGTTGCTCGCCGCCCGTTTCAATTTCCCGGCGAGAAAAGAAATTTTGCGTACATATAGGCGATGCTCTCGCCCAGAATCTCCCGCACGCCTTCGCTGTAACGCCACCAATGCGCCGGTTCATAGTCCGGATCAGGCACGGCCACGATACCGACCTTCACCGAACTGCCAAAGGCCCGTTGAAACAAAAGCCAGGAGCGTCGCGCGTGGACGTCCTCCGTTATCAGATTAAATTTCACCACGGGAAGGTTCTGTTCCTGAAACCATGCCCGTAACGCCAGTGCCGAAGTGTAGGTCCGGTCGCGGCCCACGTGGTCGGCGGGCACGATATGCACCTTGTCCGCCGGCACACCCGCGCCGATGAGCCGTTCGCCCCCGACGCTGGCGGTGGTGTTGAAAATGTTCGTCGCTCCACTGCCCGCAATCGGCCCGCCGGTCGTGCAGACGAAATCGTATTGGCCGTCCACAAATTCCCGGGCGGCCGCGTGTGCCGCGTAAGGCCCCACCCAGCCTTCCATCACGAGGATTTTGGCCGGGACGCGTTGCGTCGGCGCGAGAAACGGCTGCACGTTCCACGCCCATGCCGGCAACAGAACCACCAGTACCGCAACCAGCACCAGCCAGCCGCGCGCGGAAAGCCCCCAGCGCTCCCGCCGTGTGAACAGGCCGAAACATTTCTTCATTTCTTGAAGCTGTTCATCGTGAACTGTGCGAGCCGGAACACTTTCACCTGCAAGCCGGCTGGCAACGAGCGTAAAGTCCGTTTCACAGCGCGTTTGATGCCCCTGCCGGAAAGAAATTTTTCCGGGGGCAGGTGCTGGCGCAACGAGTAAGGAATTTTTTTGAAAACCGCGACCTCGCGCGCGACGACCCGCCGGGCATATTCGTCAAACAATGGCTTCACGTCCGGTCGTTCGGCGAAGGTCGCCACGTGCATCTGGTTGCGCTTCACGATGCCGGTTGGATTTTCCACGTTGAAACTGCTGAAGTGAAAAAAAACAAGCGGATGGTCGCCGTTCACGAAGAATTTTCCGTCGCGCTGCGACAGCCTGCGCTCGAACAGGTTCCAATAGGCCGTGTTCCAGCCCGGATCGCGCTCGATGCCCACGCCGGAAAAATAATGCGGCGCGAGCGACATCCAAAGCTGGTCCACAAAAAAACCGGAACCGGGCTGGTAATAGCAGAGCTGTTGCAGCCGCTTTTGCCACCATTTCAAAAATCGGAACGTTTCATCACTGCGTGCCGTGCCGATGAATCCGAGGTTATAGATGCCGTAATTCAACGCGCCCAGTTCAAAGGAGATGTTCGCGGGGGAGTCATCATAGGTATTGTTGTGCGGGGTCAGCAAAAGATTGCACCGCGACAACTTTTCCAGCAATGGCGCGAGGCTCGAGCAGACGAGAATGTCCGGGTCGATGTAAGTCACCGTCTTCACCGAGGCGTCGCGGCGGTAAAGATGCTCCATATAAAACGGCTTCACCGCGGTATTCAATTCCACGATATCGTATTTTTCCGCCATATCCCAAAAACCGGGAATGTTCAGCGACTCGACGGGAATGACTTCGTAAGGACAACGTCTGGCATCCAGTTCCGCCGGGATCCGATCCACCAGCCCGATCACAAAATGGAAGTCCGGGCCCTGCTCGCGCACGGAATCGCCGAGCGTCAGCGCGTGTGCGAGGTAATTGGACGAACAGATGGTGAGGACGACGTTCATGCGATGTCTTGTTCAGGCGGAAAGCTGGGCGACGCGCGGATTGCGGATGGCTTGACCCCAAATGTCAGTCACGGCGGTAAAAACTTGGGCGACGAGGATGCTCGTGGCGGGACCATCGCCGTATATCAATTTCGCCAAGGTTCCGTCCGCATAGCCGCCGCTATACGGCAGGTAGCGCTGGAATGACTTGAAATGCCCCAGCATAATGACCCCGGGAGTTCCGGCAGCGTTAGCCAAATGCGCTGGACCGCTGTCCGCCCCCACGAACATTGTGGCCCGGCGAATCACCTCGGCAAGTTCCATCAGGCCGGTCTGGCCGCACAGGCTGCGATATAGCGGCGAAGTGGAAGTCATCACCGCTGACAAGCCGATTTCAATGGTGAAAATATTATGCTCATCCCGCAACCGCTCCAATAAGACCGCCCATTTCTCATCGCTCCAATTCCGCTCAATTTCGTTGGTACGCGCATGAAAAATCAGAAATTGTGACGGTAATTTGAGTGCGTCCACCGCCTTCATGGCCGGTGACGGAATATAAACGCGCGGTACAGCGTTTTCCAACCCCGATAGTCCGGCGGACCGGCTGAACGCTCCGATCAGATTTCCAAAATCATAATAATTATCGTTGTTTATGCGCGGGTCACCCTCCGTTTTTTTCAGCCGCACGTCACAGATTCGGCAGCTTCTGCCTCGCGGATGCAGGTCCACAATTTTACCCGCAACCCCGCTTGCCTTCAGTAAAATCCATTCCGTCAGACAACCCACAACAATTATCTCGTCCACGTTGGGATTGGATTCAATCAAACTGCGATAGGGCGCGCCTATACACCAGACAATGTAGGTGTCGGCATGCGTCTGCCGGATGTGACGGGCAACTGGCTCGCAGGCCACGATGTCACCAATATGTTCAATCAAGACAATCGTCACCAGCTTTCGCCCGCTCCGGCGGCACTGGTGTCGAATAAACAGCAGCCGAAACCAGATGGGAACAAACCTTAAACCTGCGCGCGCCATGTGCCGGTAGCGCCACAGGCGACCATGCCGCCATGCCCAAGCAAGGCGGGCAAGCGGGGAACCCCTGCCCTGGATTTGACTCGCCGTCATCAAACTCCGGTTCAGTTGTTTGATTTGGAGACAGGTTTCTCGTTCACAGGTTGCAACATTTCAAGTCCAAGTTGCCGTAATTCCTTGCGCACTTCAACCGCGATATCCAGTTCCCGGCCTAGTATGTGCCGGTAAAAACGGCTTTGGACGAATGGCCAGATCATATTTTTGTCGGCACGGCACGATGCAAACAGTGTTCGGAATTTTTCAAGAGGGGTTCGTGCCGCGCCCAGTCGCGCACTGACACATTCGTCCCAGTAAAAACGCCGCAGTCGCGGCGGCAAACCGCCGGGCGCGGGCCACTGCTTGTCGCTTGAGAATTTGATCGCCTCGTCAGCCATGTCCAGAAACCAGCCGTCACGCACGGCCTTTGCATAGCGATCCCATTGTGAGGCCTGTTGCGGGTGCACCCGCCAGGTGGCCAGATATTCCGGCACATGGATCGTCTTTGTGGCCAGCGCGGCGCGCAATTGCCATTCCAAATCGCCGAACGGCCCGAAGCGTTTTTCAAACATGCCCACCGTCTCAAACAGGCTTCGGCGGATGAGCACCTGGGTGATTGAATAATACGGCGTCTTCAACCCCAGTGCTATTACTGTGTCATGCCCCTGCGGACGGATGTGGCGTCTCCCGTTCCATTCGCCCAAAAAAACCGTCGTGGGCCAATTCTCCCAGCAATGGCCGGTGGAAATTTTTGCACCCTGCGCGTCTATGAAATCCAGACAGCAATGTGCCATCCCGCAGTCGGGATGTTGGTCCAGCGCCGCGACCAGTTTCTCCAAACAATCCGGCGACATGGTGTCGTCGCTGGTGGCGATGTAAACATATTCACCCTGCGCCTGTTGAATACACGGATTCCAGCTGCCCGGTGTGCCCTCGCGCGGGCCTTGTGAAATGCGCATCCGCGGTTCGCGGGCCGCCAGCTCCTGGATATATTCCCACGCGCCGTCGTCCGAATAGCTGTCATACACCACCACCTCCCAATCTTGAAAAGTCTGGTTAAAAATGGTTTGAAACCGTTCCGGCAAATAGGGCCGGGTATTCAAATTAGGAACGCAAATGGAAACTTTTGGCGACACGGAATTTATATTTTTAAGGTTTGTTGGAGCCGGCATTTGTTTGCAACCGGGATTCAGGTCAGTTCCCGATAGATTTCAACATGGCGGCGGGCGCATTCCGACCAGCTGAATTGTTTTACGCGCGCACGGCCGTGTTCCAATAATGACGCCCGTTCGGCAAAGGGCCGCGCCAGTTTGATGATGCAATCGGCCCAGGTATTTTCGTCCGCTGGCTCCAGCATGAAGCCGGCGTTACCCATCACCTCAGGCAGGCTGCTGGTGTTGGCCGTGACCGGGATCGTTCCGCAAGCCATGGCCTCAAGCGGGGGAATGCCAAAACCTTCATACCGCGACGGATACAGCAACCCGACGCTGCGGCGATATAGTTCCTGCAAAACAGCCTCGTTGGGATACACCGTGCAGCTCACCTTGTCAGTGATACCAAGAAAGTGCATCTGCCAGCGCTCTTCCACACTCAAATCCGGACCGACCACCTGCAAACGGATGTCATCCACCACCGACGCCGCTTTGGCAAACGCGCGAAGCAAAAACAGAAAATTTTTGTAGCCGCCGCGAAAACCCACATACAAAAAAGTAGGTTGCTCAAACAGTTCGGAAGCACCGGCTTCCTCGATCACGGGAAAGGAAGATCCCAGATAAATGACAGCCGTTTTCCCGGCAGCCTGGGGTATGAGTTGCAACAAGTCATTTTCTGTGGACTTTGAAATGCAAACCACCTTGTCGGCCCGCAGCACGGATTCCCGCTGTGCTTTTCGAATACCCTCCGCCGCATCGGTCTGTTTCGGGAAAAGTGCATAAATCATGTCATACACTGTGGTCACCACCGGGCAGGAAAAATCCGACAAGCTGAAACCGGAAGTCAGATCGTAGTAGGTGGGGTGCGCCAGCCTGATGCCGCGGGTGGCTCGCGGCTTCCACCAATATTGAAGATAATGGCGCTCGAATCTGGCCGGCCGGAACTTGAGCGGATTTTTCACACACAGGCGGGGATGTTTCGGAATGTTTTCCCCAAAGCCGTCAGTCCCGGTTACCAGCGGCTGCCATTCCGGCGGCAGGCCGGAGATGACCTCGGCAAAATAACGGTTGATGCCGCCGGCCTGCTGAAGCTGGAAAATCCGGCTGTCAAAAAGTATTTTCATGGCTTGGCTTGATTAGCCCCATCCGCTCGCGCCACACCCCGCCGGCTTGTGTCTAACCAATGGTGGATATTGCGGCCTGTGTAATTTCGACGATGGTTTGTTCAAAAGAAATTTCGGGTGCCCAGCCAAGAAGTTGGTTGGCCTTCGCCGGATTGCCAACCAAATGATGCGGATCAGCGGGGCGAAAAAAGGCGGGATCCTGGCGCAAAAATTTCCGCCAGTCCAAACCCGCCTCCCGAAACGCGATTTCTACAATGTCCTGCACGCGGTGCAATTTGCCGGTGGCAAAAACAAAATCCTCTGGAACGTCGTGCTGCAGGGCCTGCCACATGCCGCGGACATAATCGCGGGCGTTGCCCCAGTCACGCTGTGCATTAGTGTCGCCCAACACCAGTTCCTTCTGCCGCCCGGCCTTGATCTGCGCGGCCGCCTGACAAATTTTTTGAGTCACAAAATTTACGCCGCGGCGCGGCGACTCATGGTTATAGAGAATGCCGTTTACCGCGAAGAGGCCGAACGTTTTCCGATAGACCCGTGTCAGCTGCGTGCCAAACGCCTTGGCGCAACCATACGGCGTAATGGGGGCGACCGGTGTATTTTCATCCTGCGGCGATTGTTGCGGGCTGCCAAAAATTTCACTGCTGCTGGCGTAAAAAAAACGCGCCGATTTCGGCAGCTCCCGTGCCAGTTCCAGCAGCCGCACCGTGCCCAACGCGGTCACCCGGCTGCTTTCCTCGATTTTTTCAAAGCTCCCGCCGACGTGGCTTTGGCCGGCAAGATGATAAATCTCGTCGGGGGCGGCTTGATGCAACGGGCCGCGGATCGAGTCCGCGTCATCCAGATCGCCCGGGTGCAATATGAGGTTCTTCCCGGTTAACTGAGGCTTTTTTTGGAGCGCCAGCAAATTGGGCGAAAGCGTCTTCGCGGACCGATGCAGGAGCCCATGCACCTCGTAACCTTTTGCCAGCAGGAATTCCGCAAGATAAGAACCGTCCTGCCCTCCGACGCCCGTGATAAAAGCACGCCTCATGCAGGTAACATTATTTCTTGCCGTTTTTGACGAAGTCCATGTCCGCTTCCACCATCAAGCGGACGAGATCGGGGAATTTGGTCCGGGGCGACCAGTTCAGTTTGTTGCGGACCTTTTCCGCGTTGCCGATTAGCCGGTCCACTTCAGCAGGACGATAAAATTTCGGATCGATCTCCACATATTTTTGCCAGTCTAAACCGGCATGATTGAAAGCAAGCTCGAGAAATTCGCGGACACTGTGCGTCTCGCCGGTGGCCACCACATAGTCATCACCGGCGGGCTGTTGGAGCATGAGCCACATGGCTTCCACGTATTCCTTGGCATAGCCCCAGTCGCGCTTGGCCTCAATATTACCCATGATCAATTTGTCCTGCAACCCGGCCTTGATGCGCGCGACCGCGAGGGTGATCTTCCGTGTTACAAAATTTTCCCCGCGCCGCGGCGATTCGTGATTGAATAAAATTCCGTTGCTGGTGTGCAGACCATAGGACTCGCGGTAATTCACCGTGATCCAGAAACCATAAACCTTCGCCACGGCATAAGGGCTGCGCGGATGGAACGGTGTCAACTCGGTCTGCGGAACCTCGCGCACCCGGCCGAACATCTCGCTGGATGACGCCTGATAAAAACGCGCGGGCAGCCCAAGCTGGTGAATGGCCTCCAATAGACGCGCAACTCCCGTGGCCGTCACATCGGCGGTATAGCCCGGAATGTCGAAACTGATACGGACGTCGCTCTGTGCGCCAAGGTTGTAAACCTCGTCGGGCCGGATCTTTTCCAAAAGCCGCATCAGCGAGCCCGCATCGGCCAAATCCCCGTTATGCAGAAAAAGATTACTGGAAGCGGTCAGAGCCGGGAGGCGCGAAAGGCACCCCTGATAAGGGGCAGCCGTCCGGCGGACAATGCCGTGAACTTCGTAATCTTTTGATAACAACAGTTCCGCAAGATAGGAGCCGTCCTGGCCGGTGATACCGGTGATGAGCGCTTTTTTTGCCATAGGTTGGGGTGTCGGTTTTGAATCTGCCTGATTGCCAAAATGCAATTACTAACAATTCCGGTCAAATTGACCCGCCAATGTTTGTTTCACAATCAACTTATGGTCGCTGTCGGTCAAGGAAGGTCGTTTGTGAGTCCGGCTGGCTCGCAGTTGAAACCGGGCAAGCCCTCGCTCCCAAAAATTCGGAGCCGGCATTTCAAGCCGGATTGGCATTTTCGACAGGACGTGAAAATCCGTTCCGTTGCTTGTCAGATGATAGCCGCGGCTGGCGGCCATCACCTCCAGGCTTTTGCGGGTGTAAAACGCGATATGCTGACCGTGTTCAAGCCCGTAATACCACCAATCCGCCGGTTGCGGCACCGGGTTGGGCAGCAAGGTGGTGGTGAAAATGATCGTGGATGTCAGTGCGGCCATTTTCTGAACTTCTTCCTTCGGATCAGGCAGGTGTTCGAGCACCTCAAACATGGTGACCGCTTCAAATTTTCCCGCCAACGGAGCAGGCGCCTCAAAACCCCGGCTGAACAAATTCTGACAATAAGGATCAAACCACCGAAAATCGTAGCCGTTGTCCCGCATCAGGCGCACAAACAGTCCGTAACCGGCGGCATGATCCAGAAAAGTCCCGGCGGCATTCAACTCGTTGGCTTCAATCAGCGCGCACACCTTGTCCCGGCACCAGAGATTGCGCCACACATAACCGGTGTCGGAGCGGTTGATCGGCTCTGCATATGCTTCCGCCAGCCAATGCGGGTTTTCCAAAAACATGAAACCACATGCCTCACAATGCAATAACCGGGTGGGATATTTATTACGGACCACCGTCGCGGCATGTTGCCGGGCAGGTGCCTGGCAAATCTTGCAAGGAATATCTTTCACGGGATCCAAGGTGACATCAGGCTTTCTTGATCAAACAGGTAGCGCGCGCTCGACCGGATGTAATGCTCAATGGTTCACAGCCGTCCAGCGACCTCCCAACCGCACGGAGGGTTCCTTCCCAAAAAAATGAACCGGCGTGCTTTCACTGGACACCACTTCCATCGAGGCCGCTCCCCGTAGATTGTCCAGTTCATGGTCGTTGCCGGAGCGCGTCATCACGTCCACCATGTAGAGGCCGGGATTTAAAACCAGCGAATCTACAACCAGTTCAAACGCCTGAATCCCGTCGCCCGGTGAAGCGCCGGCGAAACCACGGTCGGAATCTGTGTCGAAGGTTGCGACCCGCACGCCTTCCATCGTCGAAAACCCCAGGCTCAACTGAAAATCGGGGACGTCCCCCGTAAATTTCACCTCGATGCGGATGCGCGCAGGCACACCATGCTTCAATGGCACGCCGTCAAGCCATTCAAGCGACATCAGTTTGGCCCGGATATTCATTTCGTAACGGACGATTTTGGCAAGATCCGTGCGACGTTCCACCTGCAATGACGTCGTGGCCACATATGCATCAGCCACCTCGCGCACAGGACCGACCATGTGACAGCGGCCGCCCGCGAGCCAGACGACCCGGTTACAAAGTCCCATGACCGCGCCAATGTTATGGCTCACAAAAATGATGGTGCGCCCGCTGCTCGCGACGCTTTGCATCTTGCCCAGACATTTTTTCTGAAATGCCATGTCACCTACTGCGAGCACTTCGTCCACGATCAAAATTTCCGGCTCCAGATGCGCGGCCACCGCGAAGGCCAGGCGCACATACATGCCGCTGGAATAACGTTTCACCGGCGTATCCAGGAATTTTTCAACCTCGGAAAACGCCACAATCTCGTCAAACTTGCGCCGGATTTCCACACGGCTCATGCCGAGGATCGCGCCATTGAGAAAAATGTTCTCGCGCCCGGTCAGTTCCTGGTGAAAGCCGGTGCCGACCTCGAGCAAACTGGCGATGCGCCCCTCGATCTCGATTCGGCCGGAGGTTGGCTCGGTGATACGGCTCAAAACTTTCAACAATGTGGATTTGCCTGCGCCGTTGCGGCCGATGATGCCGACAACGTCGCCCTGCTTGATCTCAAATCCGACATCCTTCAACGCCCAAAACTCCTCGACCCCGGCAGGCTTGCGGTTTTTATCTCCGGAAAACCACCGGGCCGGCGAGCGCAAGGCGCGTTCCAGAACATGACGCAGGCCTTCGCTGTGAACGTGATCCTCCCCCAACACCGCCTGATGGCCGATCCAATAGCGTTTGGAGAGATTCTCGATTTTGATGACGGAGTCGCCCATGTCAGATCATGTCGGCAAAGCTGCGTTCGGTTTTGCGGAAATAACTTAGCCCGCTCCATACCAGCACCACCACGCCCACGACGGATGCGACGAACCCGGGCAGATAAATCACGTTCGTCCCGCCGAGAACACACCAGCGGAATCCGTCAATGATGCCCACGATCGGATTCAATGCGTAGATCAGCCGCACAGGAACTTCCATGCCATGCCAGAGATGTGTTTCAGGAATTTTTGCCGTCATCGCGAACACTGGCGCGGCATAAAGGCCAAACTGCACCATGAACGGCACAATGAAGCGAAAATCACGATATTTCACCATCAACGCCGCGATCCACAGCCCGGTGCCGAGCGAAGCGCCGAGGGTGAGCAGCACAAAAACCGGCAGGAACAAAATGTTCACCGGCGGCAGAAAGCGATACCACACCATGAGTATCACCGTAAAAACCGATGCGATCAGGAAATCCACAAAGCTCGTGATGATGCTGCTGGCCGGAACGACCAGACGCGGAAAATATATTTTCGACACCAGGTTTGAATTCGTGATGAGGCTTGAGCCGCTTTCCGAAAATGCCGTGGAAAAAAACTGCCACGGCAGCATCGCGCAAAACACGAATAGCGGCAGCGGCGACACGCCGTCTCCCGGCAGTTTGCTGACCTTCATCATCAACGTCAGCACTGCCATCGCCAGCACCGGCCGCACAAACGACCACGCCACGCCGACCGCCGTCTGTTTGTAACGCACCAGCAGGTCGCGCCACGCCAGAAAATAAAATAGTTCGCGGTAACGCCACAGGTCGCGCCAGTATTGGCGCTCCGTGCGTCCCGCTTCTATGATCAACCGTTGTGACATAAATCAAATCTCGCCGCCGCCCCCCAGGTGCAGCATGGTTTTGTCCCAGGCACGCAACGCGGCCATTTTCAGATTCGGCGCGAAGACCTGCGCGCGCAGCGCGGCGCGGCGCCCGAAAAAGTTTTCCACCGGCATGTATTTTGTCCGCACCCGCGGCAGCTCAATCTTTCCGCCAAGGCTTTGTGCCAGCTTTTGCGCCCCGGCCACGATGTCCGGACGCGCCGGTTCGAAATGACCGAGCCAGTTGCCGAGGTACGTCACGCACGCCATGCGTGTCCGGGCGCTGTCTTCGAGCCCGCGAAGATAGCGCACGTGCGCCTGCATGGACAGCCATAAAGATTCCAGCTTTTTGTCGGATCGGTCCACGGCGCTCAAGCTCCCGGAGCTGGTGTGCCGGTAATACATCCTTGCGCCGGCCACGAATTTGATGCCGTGGCTCGCCAAAATCACGCGGCAAAAATATTCGCCATCGTCATCCAGCGTCAACCGCGCATCCCACGGACCGGCGGCCAGGGTCAGCTCCCGGCTGACCAGCCAGGTTGCGGGCTGCATATGTAGGTTTTTTCCCAGCTTGTTCAACAACCATTCCACCGCCGGTTGGTCGGCACACAAAGCCGTCTGTTCAAAATGGGCGTGGCTGGGACGATGCAAAAACCGGCCCCACTCGGACGAGAATAAAACCATTTTGTCCGGGCAACCTTCCACGACCGCCATCTGCCGGGCAATCTTGTCTCGCCCCAATAAATCGTCCGCGTCGAGCCATTGAATGAAATCACCTTGTGAAAGTTCAAATGCACGGTTCCGCGCCGTCGCTGCGCCGGAGTTCTGTTGGGTGACGACCTTGACTCCGCGTGCCTCGAATTGTTTTGCCGCTGCCAGCGTGCCGTCGCGTGAACCATCGTCCACCACTATGATTTCCGTGCGCGGCCATGTCTGCGCCAGCACAGATTCCAGCGTGGCGCTGATAAATCGTTCGGCGTTGTAAGCGGGAATCAAAATTGAAACCAGCGGCTTCATTTCAAAAGACCGGCATAAACCCGGGTCGTGATCTCCGCGACCTTGCTCCACGAATAACGTTCATGTGCGAAAGTTTTGATTTTTGAGCGTTCCGTCGCAAGATTGGTGAAAAGTTCCGAGGCGAAATGATTCTTCAACGCCTGCACCAGTGCGGCGGCGTCACACGGCGGCACCACCCATCCGGTTTTGCCCGTTTCAATGTCATCCTTCAACGCGCCGACATCCGTCGCGATGACCGGCAGGCCGAAGTTATAGCTGAGGAATAAAACCCCGCTTTGAAAAATATGCGTATACGGCAAAACCAAAACGTCCGCCGCCTTGAAATATACTTCCGTTTCTGCGTCAGGAACGTATTCGATCTTCAGCAACACTTTTTCACGGACCGGGCTGTTATTGATCTGCGCCAGCACGCCCGCCCAATACTCTTCACTGCCCTTTGGCCGGCCGGCGATGATGAGGCGAAAATCACCGCCGCCTTTCGCCAGTTCGATAAACGCCCCGGCCAGAAACTCCACACCCTTGTAAGGCGCGATGTTGCCAAAGAACAACATCACTTTTTCATCCGCCTTCAGGTTCAATTTCGCCCTCGCCTCTGCCGGCGTCAGCGCGGTATCCGGCACCGTGCTGTTGATGCCGAACGGAATCACGCTCGTCTTGTGTTCCGGCACCCCGAAATCACGGATGAGTTCGGTCTTCATCCGCTCGGTGTGCAGAAAAAAATGGTCGCAGCAGCGGTATTGGAATTTCAAGGTCGCCCGGTTGAACCATGAATCACCGCCATCGCGGGCGCGCACGTTTACATTATGGACGGTGAAACAAATTTTTTTACCAAGCAAGCGGTAATAAACCATCAACAACGTACGGTCGAACCACTCAAATTTGTTGTTCCACAGGATATGAAATATTTCCGGCCGTGCACCGGCTGCGTATGCGATGAGTCGCCAATAGTAACGCAACACCCGCAGGATTTTTTGGAATGCGCCGGCGTCAATGCTTTGCTCGCCGCGCAGGTTGAGAAACCGGATTTGCGGATTCGAATGCAGCTCCGGCGAGTCCACCTCGTTGCTGCCGACAAAATCAAATTTCACGCCGGCCGCCGCCAGCGCCGCCGCCAGGCCCAGTGCGTACGGCCGGTCACGGCCGGCGGTCAGCACGCTTACTTGCGGTTCGCCGTCGCTCATTTCAACTGTTCCAGCGTCGCGGTCAAAACCTCTTCCAGTGAAATCGCCTGCACCGCGCGCGCATCCATGCCGCGTTTGAAGAAAAATTCTGCGAGCAGTGGTGAGGTGATCTTCTTCATCAGGCCGTAATCGTAGATTTCCCACGGGCTCGTGCACGTGAACAACGACACGCAACGCACGCCGGCGGCCAGCGCGAAGTGCATCGGCAGGCTGTCCCCGCTTACGAGACAACGATGATTTTTCACGTCGCCGAGATGCTCGAGCAACGACGCCCGTTCCGGCAACACATTCACCTTCAGTCCGCGCTGTTCGAGTGCGGATTTCAACCCGTCATAGTAAGCCCAATTTTTCATCGGCCAGACATGACCGGCCTTTGGCGCAATCGCGACATCGCCGCACAAATCTGTTTTGGCTGGTGTGGGCAAAAGATATCCTTCGCCCTTGAACTTCAGACCGAGCCCTTCAAAGATCAGATCCTGATAGGTGCGATGGTTTTCCAATTTCAGTTTGTCCGCCTGTACCTTTCCAAAACGGCTGATGAGGCTCATCTCAAACCAGCCGCGCGAATCTTCGGTATAATCCAGCTTGCCGCCGGCAACCGCGAAGGCACCGAACAGCTTTTTGAATTTCACCTGCGGCAAAAATTGCGAGACGTCCGCCGTGTCTTCCAGATTGATGACCAGATCATATTCCCGGTCGCAGAAAGCGGTGCGGCTTTCCCAGGCCGCGGTGCGGAGCGTTTTGGTAAGGCCGGCCAGCAACGGCACGTTTTTCGCAGCCGTCACCCACGAGACTTCGCCCGGCAGTTGTTTCAACAGGGGCGTGGTGCGTACAACGTCGCCCGTCGCGCCCAGCTTCAGAATTAGCGTGTTCATTATGGTTCAGGTATCCAGCCGGCGCGGTAGATCGCGGAACAGCAGCCGTTCGACCGCCTCCAGCGTCAATGCCGCGTTAATCTCGGCCGGGAAATCATTTTTACCGTTGAGGTGCGCGTGGAAGGTTTCCGCCAACCCCGCAGTGTTCCAAAATCTGTTCGCGTTCTCCTTTACCGCCGCGAGACGTTCCGTGACGAACGGTGCAAGCGGCCCGCGCAACCAGGTGCTGTATTTCAAAAATTTATGCATGCCGGCAATCCCCAGCGCGCGTACCACCGGTTTGAAAACCGGATCCAACACGGCAAGTTGGCGCGGCAAACCGGCGTTGCTGCAATAATCCATTTTGAATGTGACCTCGGCCAATGCCCGCCGGAAAAAAATGTCCGGGCCGCGCCGGTCGCTGATGAAACCGCGGTCCGTTGGGATCCGGTCCAGCGCCGGGCTGCACGACTTGATCATGCGGATCGCCGGCAACGGTGATTTTTCGAGCGACCCCGGCCGGCGATACGCCAGCGCGACAAGTTCGTTGTCGAGAAACGGCGTGCGGAACGTCAGTTGCGAACTGCCCGCCGCAAGGTTGCCGAACAAACTCAGCGGTACTTCCTGAAACGCGGCGAAGGTCGTCGCGTTGTATTTCAATTTTTTCAACGCGGCACCGGCGGCGTTTACCGCCGGAAATATTTCCGGCGACAACATCCGCGGGGCGACGCCTGCCGGCTTGAAGGTGGAGACCCCGCGCAAAATCTCCCCGCCAAAATTACCCGTTAGCCGGATTTCGGCCATCGGACGCGCAAGCTTGTGAAAATAGATTTCATGCGCGCCCAAAATTCCCGACATTCCATCGGTCACAAAAATCGTCTTGTCCGCGTGCGCCGCAAAGTCCTGGAAAAAATCCCCGCCCAGGCGCAACAGCCGGTGTTCCAGCCCGCACGCGTCCGCCACACGCGCGGCAATCCGGTCATCCAGCGTCCGTCCTTCCGGACCGGTGAATGTATAGCTGGTTTCGCGAGCGGAGGCGTGCGGATGCGCGGCCATGAGCATCCGCGTATCCAAACCGCCGGTGAGCGCGATGCCGATTTTTTTGTCGGCCGAGAAATAACGCGGCAGGATTTTTTTAAACGTCGCGCTGAACGCCTGTCCGTATTCATCGGCCGAAAGTTCCGCCTGCGATTCCCATGTGGCCGGCGAAAAATAAGTTTCCCGCCGGCATCCGCCTTCCCCAAAGCTCCAGCGCGCCGCGGCCGGCAGCAATCGGATATCGCGGAAAAGGGTGCGCCCGCCGAGCGGTGTTCCAACCCCCAGAAACTGTGCCACGCCGTCACGGTCGAATTCGCGCAATCCCGGCAACACACGCAACAGCGCCTTCGCCTCGCTCGCAAAATAAAACGCTTCTGCCGTCTCATGCCAATAAAGACGCCCCACCCCGTAACGGTCATTGAACAGGACAACCTGGTTCGCCTGCCGGTCAATCAACAATCCGGCAAACAGGCCGTTCAGTGATTCATAAAACTTTTCGCCGGGCCGCTCGCAGCGTTTAACCAATTCTTCGCCGGAAAAATTCTCGCCGGAAAAAATCAACGCGACGTCCCGTGCGGCGTTTTGGAAAACATTTTGCGCCGACAGCGAATTCTCGTGCGCGACCCAGCCGGCGTATACGCCCAATTCCGGCACGGATAAATTTCCAGCGACATGAAATGTTTCATGGCGCATCGATTCCGTCATCGCCTGCACCGTACGGGTGCACCCGGCGGCGGGGCGGCGGGAAATCATTCCAGCGATTCCGGGCATTTTTGGAAGTGATCAGTGACGGGTTGTGAGTGATGAGCCATCAAAACCTGTCACTCGTCACTTTATTGGAGCCGGCGGGAGGAATTGAACACTCCATCTGCCAGATACAATCTGGCTGCTCTAACGTTAAGCTACACCGGCGGATACGGGCGCACATTCTCGGCGGATTTTTCCCAAAGTAAAGTTTTGCTTTCACTCCGCCACCGGCGCGACCGGAGCCGGAGTTTTCTTGCGATAAAATTTTTCCCGCAGCTTCCAAAGCGCGGAGACTACCGGCGCGGGCAACAATCCGGAAAAACCGCGGTACAATCGCAACGCGACGTAAATCCGGCCTTTCAACGTAACCGGAATGTAATAGCGCGGATAGTCCGCGCGCTCGAAGCCGTTGCGCCGCTTGAATTCCACGAGCGAACTGTCGGTTTTGTTGCCATAGACGTAATTGCCATATACGAAAAATCCGGTCTTTTTCTCCGCGCAAACCTCCATCGCCTTCGCCAGCAACGCATTCATGGGGCGCTTGTCGTTATGCGAGCCCAACGCGAGGATCGCCAGAATCCACGCCAGCCGGTCCACATAAACCATCTTGATAAAACCAATCAGTTCGCCCTCAAAATATGCGGCGATGAATTCACTGCGCTCAAGATAGGTCGCGTGCTCCATCTTGATCGTCTCAAAATCCTTGCCGTAATGCCAGAATGGCCGGCCCTGTCGCACCGGCGATTCATTGCAGATTTTGTGGATACCGCGCGCCAGTTCATCGTCAAACGGAACCGCCTTCACCTCGACCCCGCGTTTGCCCGCGCGCCGCGCATTTTTGCGCGATTCCTGCGGCAATTTTTCCCACCAGGCATCGAAGGTCGTCACCGGCACGACCGCAAGGTTTTCTAATTCGAAGGAAAACGGAAATTTCGGCGTGGCGTCCGGCACCCGTTGAAAAAAAGTCAGCACGTCCGCCTTCAGCCCGCTGCGTTTGAGTTCCGCAGCGAACACCGTAGGATCCTTCACCAGTTCGCCCTCGGCCAGTTCCTCGTCACTGATGGACGCGATTTTCACACGACCGCCCTTTACGACGACCGTGCGTCCGGCGATTTCCGCCGATGGCACCTGCACCGGTTTGCCCTTGACCCGGATTTCGATAAATTTTACCGCCATAACAATTCAGGAACCGTGCGCGCTGCGCAGCCATTGCTCGAACATGACGAGGCTGAACAATAATTTGTGGTTGTCCTGTCGCTGCGACTGGTGCTCCTCCAAAAGCTTTTTCACCGGTGCCGGATCCAGCAGCGAATACATCAAGGACGAAGGGTCCCGTAAAATCTCTGTCACCTTGCCCTGGGCGGAATTTTGAAACCAGGAATCCACCACGTTCACCGCGAAACCGCGCTTCTTGCGCTTCAAAATCTGGCGGGGCAGGAATTTCTCGCACACACGGCGGTGCAGCCATTTCCGCTCGGTACCGCGCACCTTGAAGCTGGAGTCCAGCCGCTGTGCAAACTCCACAACCGTACGGTCGAGATACGGCACGCGGGCTTCGAGACTGTGTGCCATGGAAAGCTTGTCGGCGTACATCAGCAACTCGTCCGGCAACGAGGAACGGATCTCCAAAAGCTGGAAACCGCCCAGTTCATCCAGCTTCGACATCTGCGATTCGAGCGGACGCACAAATTCCGTGAGACCGGAAAATTTCCGGTGCGGATCGCGAAACAACCCGTTCACCGTGTCCGCGGGGTGCAACGCAAAGACATTTTCATAGCGCGACAAGCGGTCCGCAATCCCGAGTGATTGTACGCCGCGTTTCAGCGTTTCGTTACGTGGCAGTGAATTGATGATCCGGGTGGCGGCGGCTTGCAGGGGTTTGGGCAGATTGCGCCAAGTTTCACCGTGACGTACACCAAGATGCCGATTGTAGCCGCCGAACAACTCGTCCGGCCCCTGCCCGATCAACGCGACCTTCACATCCTGCCGCGCACGCTGGCAGACAAAATACATCGGCACCACGCTCGAACTCGCGATCGGCTCCTCCAAAAAACGGACGATGTTCGGCAGCGCTTTTTCAAATTCTTCCTGGTCAATCCGCACCTGGTGATGCTGCGCGCACAACAGCGAGGCCGTCTCCGCTGCGTCGATCAATTCGTCATCCACATAACTTTTGCCGTAGCCGATCGTGTAAGCCGGCCAATCGCGGCCATGCTCGTTCATTAACGCGAGCATCAGGCCCGAATCGAGCCCGCCGCTCAACAATATCCCCACCGGTACGTCCGCGAGCAGATGCCGTTTCATTGCACCGCGATATAACTGGAACAATTGTTCGGTCGCCTCGGCGTCGGAAATTTTGTCCGCAAACGGCGTCGGCGAAAAATTATACCAACGTTCGACCCGGACATCGCCCTTTTCGACCACGAGCATCGTGCCGGACGCGAGTTTTTGGATGCCGGAAAAAATCGTCAGCGGCGACGGCGTGTAGCGGAAACGTAAAAACAGGTTCAGCGCCTCGGCATTGACCTCAGGTTTGCTGCTGCCGGCGGCGAGCACGGGACGGATTTCCGAGCCGAACGTAAGTGTGCCGTTTTCGACCTTGTAATAGATCAGCTTGATGCCCATCGGGTCACGCACGACGAGCAACTTCTTTTTGCGCACGTCCCAGAGGCCGACACCAAACATGCCGTTCAGGTGGTTGAAAACGTCGTTGCCCCATTGCTTGTAGCCATGAATGATGACTTCTGTGTCCGAGCTCGTCCGGAATTTATGGCCGGCTTTTTCCAACTCAGCGCGCAACTCGAGATAGTTGTAGATTTCGCCGTTGAAAATGACCCAGACGCTTTCTTCCGCATCGGACATGGGTTGATGGCCGCCGCCCAGGTCGATGATCGAAAGCCGCCGGAAACCGAAGCCGAGCGGGCCATCGAAAAAATGGCCTTCGTCGTCCGGCCCGCGATGAAACATCGTCCGTGACATCCGGCGGACCGTTTCTTGATCCACCGGCGCGTCATGGGCCACCCGGATTTGTCCGCAAATTCCACACATAAATTTTAGAGGCGGGTGTTGATCTCGCGCAGATGGAACGATAGCGCGCGGAACATCTGCGACTGCGCCCAGCGATGCATCGGCACGTTGTCCCAGCCGAATTTCAACCGGCGCGAACGGAACGAACCGTCCGGCTTGACCCAGTCGCGCAAAACACCGGCGACCACGGTGTCCAGGGTCTTTTCCAGCTCCGGAAAAACTTTTTTCAACAGCACGCAAAGGTTGATGCATTCGGCGCAGTCGTAAAGTTCATTGCGATAAACCGTCAGGCGCGGCGCGACCGAGAACGGCCGCGGCATTCCGTCTTCATCGAAAAGGTTTTTCAAGTAGTAGCGCACTCCATTTTCCAACGCCTCGAACACACGCTGATCACCGGTAAGCAGGTAAACCTTCGCCAGACCCTTCATCACGAAACAGGTATGGAAATGGTCCACGAAGTCGCGCACGCCGTCCTTCGCGTAAGGCCACGAACCATTGGGATTTTGCGCGGCAAGCACGAAGGTGACGTTGCGCGTCGTGATTTCCAAAAGATCCTTCCGTTGGAATAATTTCGCAGCCTGCACGAGCATTCCTGCGCGGTAAGCCGAGGCATTGACGATCCCGCCTTTGTCGAACGGTGTGTAACTGCACGTCATGCCATGGTCGCCGTATGGAAAATCCTTGATGTCCGTCGTCGCGTGGCGCGTGATGGATTCGAGGACGTTTTTCCATTCGTCACGCGGACGCAACTTCTGTACCTGCGCAAAAGCCTCGAAACAATACGGCGTAGTGGTGATGAGCGGCGTGTGCTTTTTGATCGTGCCGGTGCGCGTGACCCAGTCGAATGGATAACCCCAGCAATATTCCTGATATTCAGGACTACGGGTCTTTTGCAAAACCTCCAAAAAATGTGTCGCGCGGTCCAGATACCCGGCCTCGCCGGTCGCCTCGTGCAAAAAGGCGAAACCCATTGCGTAATGCGCATCAGCGATCGGCAGGCGCATCGGTTGATGAAACAGACGGCGCGCGGCGGGAAAAAACGCCTCGCTAAATACCATCGGCGACACCGCGGCGATGCCCAAATATTTGTTTTTATAATACAACCCCTTCGCACAGCGGCCAAAAAATCCTGCGTAGTACGACTGGTGATCCCATGAGGTTTCACCGTAGCCATCCAGCCATACGGTAAATTTTACGAGCGCCCGCCGAAGCTGCCCGGCGTTTTCGTCTATTGTCGTGGGGATTTTCATTTGGCAGCGGGTGCGGCGCGGAAGCTGTCCACCTTTTTCAGGCGCAGCAGCGAGCGAAAAATATTTTTTAACTTGTTCATCTGGTCGGCGCGATGAAAACGCACGAGCTCATCCGATACCGGGCGCTTCACGCGACGGATCGCCGCCCAGCAAAATCCCGCGAACAACGCGATACCGCCCGCAAGATAAGGTTTTTTCGCCAAACGAAAGGTGCAGCGGAATATCTCCCAAAGCGGCGAGTTTCCGAGGTAATAATCCTTTTCACCATAGGAGAACAACGCCTTCACCTCGCTGCGTTCCGCCGTGCCCATCGAACGATGATGATGATAACGCAGGTCGGGAAACGACCGCACGGTCCAGCCTTTCATGCGCGTCATCATCACGGCGATCCAGTCAACGCCGCCGGCGGGATTGCCTACGTAACCGCCGATTTCGGTGAAACATTCGCGGCGAAAAATTTGGATCGGCCCGGCGACATAATTTTCACCCTCGAAACTGTCCTTCGTGGAATCGTAACCGCCGTCCTGCGTGAACGGCGTGCCGGCACAGCCGAGCCTGGGGTCAGCGTCCATTTTTTGCATGAGAAACGCCATGTAGCCGGGCTCAAACGTCGTATCGGTATCAAGGTTTCCGACCGCACCAAAATTCACGCCGTCCGTTTGCAATCTGGCAAACGCGAGATTCACGTTGTTCGCCTTCGCGGCAAAGCTGCGGCCTTCGCGTTTCGGATTGTGGATGACCTCAATCCACGGAAATTTTCCTGCCCATTCATCGGCGATCGCTCCCGTGCGGTCGGTCGAGCCGTCGTCCACGATGATCCAACGCTCCGGCAGTTGCGCCTGGTGCGTCACTGATTCAATCGTGAGCGCAATGAACTTTTCCTCGTTGCGCGATGAGCTGACGAGCGCGTATTTCATCGCCCCGGTTCCTCCGACCGGATTTGCGAAAAAATTTCGTCCATGATGCGTGCGGTCAAAACGATTTCACGATATGGAATCGGCGGCGGGCTGTTGTCGCGGATGCTGGCATGAAAGCGTGCGATCAGCTCCTTCATCCCGAAATCCTGATGCAATTTGCCGGTGAGACAGTCCGTAAAATTCTTCCGGGCGTTGTGCAAATACTGGCGCGCAATTTTCAATGGCGGCAGCACGTAGGCAAGGTAACTTTTGTGTGAACCCGCACGGTTCAATATGATGCTTCCACTGCCGTTTTCGATGAGCATGGAGTTTTTCGGTCCACAGATACGGAACGAATTCAGCCCGGGTTTTATTTGCGTCGAGAAACAGAAAAATGCGGTCGTGCCTTTGCCATCGCGCAGCAATACACGCAATTCATCCTTCACCTCCTGCCCGCCAAGACTTTTCAAACGCCCGCTTTGATGGGCTTGCGCCGAAATCGTGACGTCGTCGTCCAAAAATTCCGCGAGCCGCGCAATCCCGTGGCTGATGAGATTATGGAACAACTGGCCGGGCAGTTGGCGCACCCAGTGCGCCTTGCTACCGAGAATCGGTGCGACATAAGTGGCATCGCTCAAATCATAAGCCCAGTGGCTCTCGAGATGTACGGGCGCACCACCAAGGAAACCGGATGCCACCTGCCGCCGCATTTCCATCATCTCCGAGGTAAACTGGTAATTGTGCCCCGCCGTGAGCCGCAGTTTTTTTTGTTCCGCAAGCGCGACGAGTTCGCGCGCCTCGTCCGCCGTAACGGTGAACGGTTTTTCGAGATACACATTGGCGCCACGTTCGAGGCAGACTTTTGCGAGCGGAAAATGACCGAGCGGCGGCGTGGTGATGTGCACGGCGTCGGGCCGGACTTTTTCCAACATCTCTTCCGCGTCGGAAAAGACACCGGCGATCTTGAAACGCTCCGCGAGTTGTTCCGCCATCAACTTTTCGCGGTCACAGACGGCGACCAGTTCGCAGCCGCCTGCACGTTGCGCGGCCTGGACGTGCTGATCGGCGATCTTGCCGCAGCCGATGATGGCGAAGCGCAAGTTCATTTGTACTGGGCCGTAAAAAGCTTCATCGCGTCGCCGGTGGAAATCTTTTGCGACCAGCCAAGCAACCGGCGCAATTTTTCATTGGTGTAAGTGTTGCCGCCCCATTCGGCGGCGCAACGCCGGCGATTGAAAACCGGCGGCAACTGGCCCTGCCGTTTATTGAAAAAATCCTCCCACAGCGCACAACCAAACTTGACGAGCGGATACGGCGCCGGCACGGAAAAAAAGTTTTTTGCCGCCTTGCAACGCGCAAGAAACTCGTCCGCCGGCAACCGTTCATCATCCACGACGTTGAAGATTTCGCCGTCCACCCCGGGCTTTAACGCGGCCAACACGATGGCCTCGGCGCAGTTGTCCACGAACGTCATCGGAAGTTCGTTGCTCCCGCCCATGTGGATGAAAAAACCGAACGTGTTGATGCCGACGCGCCCGCTCAAATCCGGTTTGCCCGGGCCATAAACCATGCCGGGGCGAAGAATCACCCATTTCAAACCGCGCTGCGCGCCATATTCGCGGACCAGCTGCTCCTGTTTCAACTTGCCGAAACCGTAGGCGTCATTCCGCGCCTGCGGTTCGGTTTCTAACGGGCAATTTTCATCGAGCAACGCGTGGCGTTCCAGATGAAGATTGGAATACACGGCAAACGAGCTGACGTTGACAAACCGGCGCGGCCGGCCGGATTCGAGAAACGCGTCGAGCAGGTTACGCGTGGCCAGGGCGGAATTCATGAAGGCACCGGCGAACGACTTGTCGAAACCCGCCGCGAGATGGATCAGGACGGAGGCATCCTTCACCGCCCGCGCACAGTCTTCGCGTGAAAGCAGATCGCCGGAAACCAGCTCGACTGCTTTCGCCGCCGGAAACCGCGCGAGAATTGTTTGCAGCTTTTTCAGTTTGCTCGACGGGCGGACAAAGCAGCGCAGGTTGAAATACCCGCGCGCGAGCAAATTCTCCACGACGCGTGCGCCGATGAAGCCATTGGAGCCCGTGACGAGAATCTTGTCGGCGGGCGAAACGATGAATCCCGTGGACATCGCGGAAATCAGACGGATAAATAAATTTACTGCGGAATGATGTGCAAGCCGGTCGGCGGCGGGAGCGTGCCGTTGGTCGAGGTGGTCGAGCCGCCGCCACTGCCGCTGTTGCCGGTGCCAAGGACGCTTCCGGAATTCGTCTGCAACGGGTGCGGATAGGTATAAGACGTATAGCCGGGACGGACAGTGTTTTTATAGATTTCGCGGCCTTCGATGATATTCGCATAGGAAGAAGTAAGGCCGCCGGGACCGCCGTTGAGGGTGTTGCCCCAGGAATAAAGCGGGTCCAGCGACTGGTGCGGCCAGACAGCTGTATTGGCGGCAACGTCGATCGTGTTAATAGTGGGATAGTTGGCATAGCTGTCCGCGATCAGATCACCGCTGCCGTGACCAACTTCATCGAGCGCAGCCCCGACGTAATAGATTTGAACAGCGTCGCCGTTGGTGAAAAGGATGGGCGTCAGGTCTTTCATGGCGGTCATGAAAAGCTGGTTGGAGGAATTGCCTTGAATGAGGTCGTAACGCCCGGAGGTGGAATCAACCATGACATAGCCGGCCCATTGCCCGGGCGTCCATGGCGTACCTGAGGTTTGGAAGAAGGGGGCGCTATTGGTGCCGACGTGTGTCCCGGTGAAAAAAACCGTCGGGCAGTTGGAATCCCACGGACTCAAGCCGTTTGCGCCGCCGAAATAGTTAGGCTGAACGTTGCGGTAATTTTCAACAGTGTTAAACAAGGTGTACCCGGTGACGGTGTTGCTCCAGACGACGCCGGTGCCACTGCGAAAATCCATGGCCGTGACGAAATTTTGGTTGTCATAAAAAGTATTGTTGTAGATTTCCACAAGGCGGGCGCCGCGATAACGCTGTGAGGTGTCATTGCCGTGCGTACTAAAAAAAGTGTTCAAGACGGAATTGTGGCGGAATGCCACCCGCGCGCCCGCGTAACCATCAAAGGCCGCGCTGGAGGAGCTGCTGTAGATAAGATTGGTGAACGTGCAATCCTCAATGTAAAGAGTGTTGGTTGAACCGTAGTTCGACGGCGTCGCCCACGGCACATCGCCATAACTATCGCTGTAACTGATGCCGTACATGGTGACGCCGCTTCCCTGCAATGCAAAATAGCAATGGTCGATCACGGAAAAGGCGAGACCATGGACAAAAACGTTGTCGCCGTTCAAGTTGATGAAACTGCAATGATCCAGACGCCACGAGGTGGACGGACCGTTGCGGCCGTCAAATTCCACCTTGCCCTTGTAATCATGATAGGTGTTGCCGCCATCCTGAAAAGTGATGCCGGTGATGCGAGTAAGTGCATTCGTTGTAGCCGTGGCGACGAAGAAGCGATGGTATTGGGCCCAGTTATTCGCGGCGGTCGGCGCGGGTAGGTTGTCCAGGAGAATAGTCGCATTCGTTCCAGCACCGGCCACGGTGATGCCGGAGATGGCCAGTTCCGCGTTGGTCCAAACCCAGGAGCCAGCGGGGATCTGGACGGTATCTCCGTAGTGCGTCTGGGCAATGGCGTTGCTCACATCTATGAATGCGCCACTGGCGGCGTTCCAGGTCGTCGCCGTCGATTTGAAGGCGGACGTGAGGAGTACAAGGCAGGCAGTAATTGCCAAAAGGATTCTTTTCATACGCATATCATCAACAATACATCATTTTTTGAATCAGCAAAGTACGTTCCATCTTTCACATTAAATTTCTCCGGCTAAACAACTGCTATTTTTATATCACTGAATCGTTTGGTGACAGATTGTCGGGTTTATGGACGGAAGCCGGCTGCCATTCTGGAAGCGGTTCCGACTCCAGCCGGGGATAGTCTATCGCAATCAGGAAAAAGATGAAAAATGGGACGCAATGCGTGCGGAAAGCCGCCTCAGTCCAGTTATAAACGAGGAATGCGGCCAGATACGCCAGCCGGAAACGACCATAGTGAAAATTCAGGGTCAAATCGCGTTGCGCCTTCAAATACGCAGCCGCAACCATGGCCAAGGTCAGCGCCAGTCCGATACCACCCAAATTGAGATATGTTTCCAAATAACCATTATGCGCCTCGTTGATATGCAGACCATGCAACATTACCGCAATATCCTCCATCCGCGACTGCACCCAGAAACCCTCAAAGCCCATCCCGATCAATGGATCCACATTCCAGTGGAGCAAAACCTGCCAGATGAGAGTTCGATCCGTCAGCGTGGCATTGCGGCCCAGCACTTCCAGCGCCACCTTGTGCAGATCGAAAGTAATTTCCCCAATTCCCAGCAGAACCAGAGCAACCAAAAGGTAAATCCATATCTGGCGGCGGTTGACGAATTTCAAGCCCACAAAAAAGATCATGGACAGCGCCACAGCCAAAGCGCCGATGGAAGTGGCGCTGTGCGCGACCCGCAAAAGCCATAGCAGCAATACCAACATAATTCCGGACAGGCAGAACTCCCGCCGGCGGTACGCCGCATCCCGATCGGATTGCCAGACGCGCAATATATGCCAGATAAAAAACAACGACAGGATGAAACAGTCAGCCCCCAGCGTGTTCTTATTTGTCGTCATACCAACATTCATGCCCAAACCCGTCCAAGGGTCAAAGGCCCGCCCGTATTGGGGAAAATATTTTATGAACAGGACCGAAAGCACCACGATGAAATAGGCGCAGCGCTTCATTAGCCGCGTGAATGACTCGAGCGGGTCCGGCTCTGTCAGAATCACAAGTACCATTACAGGTTGCCCAAAAAGCTTGAACCAGCGTTTTACGGATGCCACCGGAATATCCGACCAGAAACACGCCAGCAAGCAATAACCCAGGTATAAGGCTATAAATGGGTTTTGCTTTATGAACAAACCCCAGTTCACTCTCCGGCGATACAAGACCAACATGCCGCCGCCAATAACTGACATGAAGAACAAGGCATCCACCGGGCTGCCTTCCTCCGCCGAACTGCCGCCCAAGTTCAGACCGAAAATATCCAACCACTCTGTGACGAACCTTCCACCACTAATGACAACCCAGAAAAAAACCAGCCACACCGCTCCGGTAATGTTTGGCCGTTCACGGATGTCGCGCCGAAACAGCCACGCCAAGACGCCCAGATAAACTATGATGGCGATTGATGATGACATGGCAGCTTGTTCTCAACGGGCCGCGAAGAACTCCTTAATTTTCCGGGCCACATGCCGGATCATCTCGTCCGTCATCTCCGGAAAAATCGGCAGCGACAGGATGCGCGACTGGTTGGCGTAAGCCACCGGAAAATCTTCCGGTTTGTGGCCGAGGTAGGCGTAAGCCGGATAAAACGGCAATGCTTTCGGATAATTCAGCACGGTGGGCACACCATTGTCACCCAGGAATTTTTTCAGCGCATCGCGCTTCTCCGTGCGGATGACGTAAAGGTGGTAAACGTGGTCGCGATCGGACTCAACTTTGGGCGTAACGATGTCGCCGACGCCCTTGAGAAATTCATTGTATTGCGCCGCCACCTTGCGACGCGCTTCCGTCCACTTTTGGAGATGCGGAACTTTTACGTTCAGGATTGCAGCCTGCAAGCCGTCCAGCCGGCTGTTGATGCCTTCCATGATATGCTCCCCTTTGCCGCCATGACGCGCGTAGGTCGCAGTCCAGTCGGCCAGTTGATCGTCGTTCGTCACCAGGCCGCCAGCATCTCCGTATGCCCCGAGATTCTTGCCGGGATAAAATGAGAAAGTCGCTGCGTTGCCAAACGTGCCGACCTGTTTGCCCTTGAAGCGGGCGAGGTGCGACTGCGCGCAGTCCTCGATGACCCAAAGCTTATGTTTCTTCGCGATGGCCATGACCGCCTCCATGTCGGCCGGCTGGCCGTAAAGATGCACGGGAATGATACCGACCGTACGCGAAGTGATCCTGGACTCGATCAACTTCGCGTTGAGATTGAAGGTATCGTATTCCGTGTCGGTGAAAATCACCTTGCCCCCGGCCTGCGTGATGGTTTCCGTCGTGGAAATCCATGAGTGCGCCGTGGTGATGACTTCGTCGCCGGGCTTGAGGCCGAGTCCGCGCATGGTGATGTAAATCGCATCCGTGCCGTTGGCGCACGAGACGCAATGTTTCACGCCCACGGCCTCCGACCAGAGTTTTTCAAACTTGTCCACATGCGGGCCGCGGATGTAGGCAGAGTTTTTGATGACATCGGCGATGGCCGCGTCGATCTCCGGCTTGATGGTCAGATACTGGGCGTGCAGGTCAACAAATGGTATTTTCATGTGCAGAATTTTCCTTTCAAAGTTATTTGGTGATCGGGCGCAGCAATCTCGCCGGATTGCCGACGTAAAATCCGGGCTGGGTGATGTCCTTGGTCACAACCGCGCCGGCACCGACAACGACGTCGTCGCAGATGTTCACCGGCAGGATCGTCGCATTGGTGCCGATGCTGACGCGGTTGCCAATTTTCGTGGACGCCCATAAATCCTTGCGGCCTTTCGCCGGGCCGCCGGTCGTGAACAGGTCGTTGATGAACATCGCGCCGTGCGAGATGAAACAATCATCACCGATAGTCACGAGTTCGCAAATAAACGCGTGCGACTGTATGCGGCAGCGTTTGCCGATGGTCGTGTCCTTCTGCACCTCCACGAACGGCCCGACAAACGTTTCGTCGCCGATTTCGCAGCCGTAAAGATTTGCCGGCTCGATGACGAGCACGTTCTCGCCGAACTTCACATTGACGATGCCGGCTTTTTTTAATTTGGGTTCGCCCATAAAATCATTTCGCCTGTTCGAGGATGGACACTACCGTGCGCGCATGCGCGAGGCCGGTCAGCGGCGTGGCCTTGTTCTTGATGCATTCGATGAAATGTTCCGCCTCGACCTTCAACGGCTCGACGAATTTCACCTGCGGAAGCAGGATGTCACCGCTGCGATAATTGAATTCCGGCGGACGCGGATGGTCAAAGTCCATGTTCTCGCCCAGAATCGCCTTTTTATCGATGCCCTTGTCGTAGATCGCAATCTTGTCGTCCGCAATGTCGTCATACACGACCATTTTCTTGGAGCCGACGACAATCATCTTCCTGACTTTTTGCGGATCGAGCCAGCTCACATGGATGTTCGCCATGATTTTGTTCGGATATTTCAGGCTCAAAAACACCACGTCATCGATGCCGTCCTGCATGTACGCCATGCCGTTGCGCGTAACGGAAACCGGCGTCGGGTCGCCCAGCCAGTATTGGATGATGCTGATGTCGTGTGGCGCGAAATTCCAAAGTGCATCGATGTCTGAACGAATCCGGCCCAGGTTCAAGCGCTGGCTGTAGATGTAGCGCACCTCGCCCAGATCGCCCGTCTCGATCATTTTTTTGACGTAGCGGACCGCCGAGTTGTAGATGAACGTATGCCCGACCATCACCACGAGATTCTTTTCCTTCGCAACTTTTGCGAGTTCGTCCACCTCGGCCACCTTCGTCGCGAGCGGTTTTTCCACGAAGACATTTTTGCCGGCCTTCAAAGCCGCCAGGGCGAGTTCAAAATGCGAGGCGGCGGGTGTGGCAATGATGACCGCGTCCACCTCGGGGTCGGCATAAACGGACGCGTGTGTATCCACCGCCTTCGTCTTCGGAAAATTGCTTTCCACAAATGCGCGCCGTTCCGCGCTCGCATCCACGACGTATTTGACCCAACAATTTTTGAGCGATGAAAAGTTGCGAAGCAGGTTCGGCCCCCAATAACCGCAACCCAGCTGCGCCACCACGAATTTATCTTTCATAATTTTTTAGGAGTTGAGCTTCAAACCGGCAGGGCGGCTTCCATGCCGGCACACAGTTCCCGGTCGGCAAAGTTCCCGGCAGACACATGGACGCGCACCCGGAATGCGGGCAGGCCCCGGGTTCCGGAATTTCCCGGGCGCACATTCAAGCCGCCGTTTTCAAAATTGATGTCGCGGCGCGCACGGAACCAGTCCACCGCCTGGCCGGCCGTCGCAAACCACGCGCCGGATTTTTTGCATTGGCGGATAAACGCCCTATAGTTGCCGTCCCACAGCCGCTCCGGCGCAATGCTGCGGTCGTGCCAGTTCACCACCAGGGTGCCGCCGGAATTTTCCGCGTGCGCGATGAGCGGCCGGATTTTTTCCGCCGCCTGACCCGGAGTCAGGTTCAAATATGACGGGTAAAATAGGGCCGTATCCATCACGTGCATCGGCAATTCCAGCATTTTTTTTGCGGCCAAAGGCTTGAATACCTGCGAGGTGCCGGCGCGATAACCGACCGTGCCGTTATAGCCGATGGTGGAATCGTAGGCATATCCGCTCTGCTCCAGGATTTCGTGCGACTGTTCACCGAAATAAAGCCAGTGCATCCGGATGCCGGAATCCGCGATGCCGGCCAGCCCGGCGATGATTTTTTTCTCATCAGATCCGGCGGAAACATCGCGCCATGCATCGATCCCGTGGACGCAAATCTCTTTTCCACGATTCTTCAAACCGCGCAAGATTTCCGCCAAATCGCGCGCATCGTAGCTGGCGGCGCGCCGGGCGGGACGGTTGCCGTTCGCATCCAGGCCGGTCTCGCCTTTTTTCGGTATGACAAAAAAGGTCGAGGGCAGGCCGTCCTCAATCTCGACGTAATGGTCGAACTGATACCAAAAATCCTTCGCGAGGCCGAGATGGACGAACGGCAGTTTCAAAGCCGCCAGCCAGTTCGCGAACAACTGTCCGGGCGTTTTTTTTCCGCGCAACACGTCCAGCACCGAACCAAAAGTTGCCCGGGCCAGAAACCCCAGCATCGTGTGGTCGAATTTGTGATTGCGGATGCCGACGTGGTCCACGTCGTGCGTCAGGCACGCAATAAAATTTTTTCCCGTGGGCACCGGCGGAATTTCCACGAGCGGTGGCGCATGCTGCACGATGAGCCCGCGCAACAATTCGATATGGTCATCCAACGCCGGCATGGCCGCGTGTTCCGCCGGCTGGCCGGCGGTTAGCAGGTGGCGGACTTCGGAAAACAGGTCGTAGCCAATGCGGACGATCGTTTGTGATCCATTTTTAACTTCGTATAGACCGCCGTTTTCAAATGCAAGCCCCGGTCCATAAACCGGAATTTTATACACGCCGTGTATGAAAAATCTTCCCGCCGGCTGTGGATGGATGGAGATGGCCCGGGTGCGGTCGAATGAATTCAGCCCGCTGCCATAAATCAAAACCAGTTTTGCGTTGCTGACCGGAATTTCATCCCCGGTGCAAAGCAGAACCCCGGCGGAATCGCCCCGTTGAAACAATTCCCATGGCGTTTTGAAAAGTTCAAAAAATTCAGCCGCGACGGCACGTTCATTTTCCCTGGCTGCGACCGCGATCACTTCTTCCCCTCCGCGACTCCGAGCAGGCTGGAAACCCGGCCGATGAATTTTCCCCGCGCATTGCTCCAGCGCTGTTGTTGATAGACTTCCTGTCCACGCCGCGCAAATTCGCGCGCTTGATCGGGGTGGCGATAGATGAATTCCAGCCGCCCGGCAAGTTGCGGCGCGTCTCCCAGCTCAAAATAAACGAGGTCCTCCGGGCCAAAATAATCCGTGATGCCCTTGGCACGCGGCGCGATGACCGGCTTGCCAACGGAAAGGTATTCAAAAATGCGCGTCGGCGTATTGATCTCCGTGAACGCGTTATTCCGGTTCGGAATCACCCCCACATCGCAGACCTGGATCGCGGCGACAATCTCCTTTTGCGATTTCGAGCCGAGATATTTAACCGCGCCACCCAAACCGTTGAGGGCAACGGGATCCATGACTTTTTGCAGGAAAGGCGTGTCCGCGCCATAGACCCATAACTCGGCGTCCGGCACTTTCGCCCGCAAGAGCCGCAGGGCGGCCACGGCGATATCGAGGCCGTTGCGTTCAACGATGGACCCATGGAACATGATGATGAACGGTTTCGCCTGATCGCGCGGCGGGTAGTCCTGGCAGCTCCGGAATTTGAATACCCGCTCGTCCGGTACATTCATGAGGACCTGGATCTTTTCCGGCGGACAACTGCGCGCGGAAAAGATCTGCTCACAGGCGCGGTTGACAGTCAGCACCTGGTCGGCAAAACCGACGCTCAGTTTTTCCAAAAATTTCAGCAGCCGCACTCCGAAACTTTTTTCTTCCAGACCAAAAATCGTCACGAGCAGTTCGGGCATCGGGTCGTGCAGGTCAAGGATGACCCGCGCACCCAGGATTTTTGGCAACAAGGCGCTGAAAACCAGGAAATCCGGCATGTTGTGTACATGGACAAGGTCAATTCTCCGTCGCAATCGCCACCAAGTCAGCGTAAAAAAGGCGCTGGTGAGAAATGCGGCATATTGAAAGGCATAGGTGAACTTTCCGGCGCGGCGGCGTTTGAGCGGCACGCGGTGGACGGTCACGCCATCAATCTTTTCGCACGCCGGTTCGTCGGCATTCTGCCGCAGACAAATGACATCCACGTTCATGCCGGCCTGGGCGAGCGCCTCGGTTTCCCGGCGCGGGCGCGGATCGCTGGCATAATATGAGTAGAGCACGACAGCGGCATTCTTGTTCTTGAGCGGCTGCGGTACGGCCGGAGCATTTTTCAGGTCCGGCGCGACACAGTTATCGCGATACCACGCAGCGACTTGATGCGGCAGCGCCTGCCAGTAGGTGCCACCGTATTTTTGAGCGGCGTATTCAAGAAATTCGCGGTACAAGCTGGCCGGATATTCCCATGGCCGGCACGGCGTATCCCCAAAATTGACATAATCCGGGTGGACATTCAAAAGCGCCATTCCCCCGCGCTGCGCGATCCAATCGAGCTTTTTCTTCCAGATGTCCAGCGTGGTTTCTTTCAGCACGAAGAACATTGTAGAATCCTGCGGCAGGGTGTAAGGCAGTTCTACATAACCTCCGCCGCTCGGGCGCGTGACCCAAAAAGGAAAAATCGTGTTTGCACCCTCGGGTTGCGGTTCGAACGGGTCGGTATCGAAGGTGGAGGCATCGTATTCGATATTCAGTTCATTGAGGCACGCCGGGTCGTGCAACATGAAACCGGAGCGAAAACCATGCGCGCCCCAATCGCGGAGATAGCCATTGATGGCGCGGGCGCTTTCGGTGAAATCGCCGCGTTGCCAGAACAACTTGCCGTCGTGCCTCAGGTCGTGAACGCCGACTTCAAAGCCGTTCTGCTTCAGTTCGGCGATCTGTTCGCGGCTGACCCGGTATTCGCCTTCCGGAATAAAATTGAAGGTCGAACGGAACCCGAGCGATTGCTCCAGCTGCATCAAGCCAGGGTATTTTTCAAAACCGGAAACGCCCTCAATATCATGCGTAAGGACAAGTGCGAATTTTTTCCCCTCCGGCCAGCCGCGCCAGCCGTCGGGGCGATGTCCGGCGGCCTCGTTGATCGGCCAGGTTTTGGAATAGAGTTGCCGCTGGCGTTGCGCGAGCATCCGCCGCGCCCCCATGCGGATGCGCCACGGAATGTACGGCTTCAGCCGGTAATAAATTTGATTGCTGATCATCGCGCGGGCGAAAATCAAATCTCGGAAAGAAAGTCCTGGTGCAACCGTTTCGGAATATAGGTCCGTGTCTTGTTCAACACGGCGGTGACGTTGGCCTTGGACTGGGCCAGCAGCGCATTGGCCTGCTGGACTACCTGCTGGTCGGTCTTCTCGGACTCGATGACGAGCATCACCGTGTCCATAAAGCCGGAAAGACGCGCGGTAACGCTGGTCGGGCTGACGGGCGGCATGTCGAAGATGATGTAATCGTAATCACTGGCCTTCAACTTGGGGATGAGCGAGGCAAATCGTTTCGGCAGGACGCGCGGCAGGCGGTCGGTCACCGTGTCCTCGGTCACCACGTAAAGATTTTCCTGCACGCGGGCACCATCACGGGTTTCGCTTTCCAGCGCGTCGTCCAGCTTGCAATTCGGCTTGCCCTTGAAGAATTGCTGCGCGGCGCCGTTTTCCAGGTTCATGTCCACAAGCAACACACGCCCGTCGCCGGTTTCTGAAAGCGATTGCGCCAGGCCGGCGGCGATGGTACTCACGCCCGCGCCCTTGTGCGTGCTGGTGACGGCGACCAGCTTGGGTTTGCGCGTGAGGTTGATGGATTCAAAATAGACGACCAGCCGGTCACGCAGCGCATCATAGTAGGAATCAAACCGGCGGTTCACCTCCCAGGCCATGACTTCGAGCTGGTTCTCCCTGACGACCACGCCGGTATTGGGCGCAGCATCTGCATTATTAAAGCTGATCAATTTGCGCGCGGGCCCGGCCAATGCCTTGCGCGGCATTCCTTGATTCAAATCGGGGATGGACAGGAAAAAGGGAATCTTCAATTTCGTCTGCACTTCAATCGGCCGCTTGATGGAACGATCGAGGAACAGTTCGATGACAAAGGCCAGCACCAGCCCAAGGCCAAACGTGCCGAAAACCAGCATCGCAATGTTGCGGTAAAAACGTATGAAGTCACGATACGGTGCCGAGGGGTGTACCGTGATCGGGATATTGGAGTTGCGGCCCGGCCCCAGAGCCTCGTCGATCAGTTGCCGTTGCTGTGCTTCCTCCATGCCCGTGTAGGAATTTTCCTGAATCTTTTTCTTGAGCAACAGCTGGTTGATTTTTGGCTCCGCCTCGCCCAAGGTCGCCACCTCGGTCTGGAGCTGCAAAAGATGTTGTTTGAGCGCCTGGATGCGGATGGGGAGCGAAGCGGCCTTGGCCGCGTCACCGTCATCAGTGGAGGTGGAAGCAGAGGTGCCTCCGCCATTCAAGGTGGGTACGACCATGCCGGCAAGTCCGGGATACTGGTCTTCCAGCTGCTTTTTAACTTTGGTGACATCGGCAATCTGGTCGTGCTTTTCTTTCACCAGTTTGTTTTCGTCTGAATATCCCTGTACCAGGATGAAATCGTTCAATTTCTTCTGATAAAATTCCAACTGCCCGCAGACCGTATCGTAACGCGACACGATTTCATTGGGGATTTGATTGGTGGAAACATCATTGGTGGCTTTTGCGGCCGCGTTTTGCCCGGACAGGTCGGTGATAGTTGCCTGATACTCCGAGAGCTGGATTTCCGCCTGGAAAATGTCGTGCTTAATACTGGCGATTTCGTCGGCATAAGATTTTTTTGCCTCGGCGATATCAATGATGCCGGCGTTGGTCATCGCCACCCGCAGTTCATCATCCGTCAACTGGATTTGCTGGCCTAGCTGGGCCATCTGTTCCATCAAGGAATCGTCTGACAAGCCGATGTCGTGGATCGCTTTGTGACGTTGGAGATACACGTCAATGATCGACGTCAAAACAGGGGTCACCACCGACGGGTCCGGGTGCGAAAACGTGATAGCCAGGGTCGTGCTGTCTTTTCCCGGCGTCACCATCAATCCGTTGTGAACCACTGACGCCGCCGCCCCCGGATCGCTGCCACCGCCGACTTTTGCGAGAATTTTCTCGGCCCCGACATTCGTCACCACTTCCTGGCAGGCATCAGGACTCATCAAGATATGGATCTCATTATTGAACACGTTGGGGTTCAGATCCGTTACCTGTGAAACCTGTGAACCGCTCTCTGTCGGATTGGAGTAACGCTGGTCCAAAACGTATTTGATCAGCAGTTCCGCGGCGGATTGATACGGCGGCTGTTTAAAAAAATAGAAGACCCCGCCCGCCACGAGACCCAAGGCCGCAAAAAACAGGATCAGCCATTTGCGGCGGAATAATACAAAATAGATGTCCACCAATGTAATGGTTGGTGCGTGATGGTCAGCTGGTCGGGGGCTGTTCATTCGATTTCAGAGTAAACCATATTAGCGCGTCAAATCAGCAAAATTCACGCCCAATGCCGGTAGAGCAGGCTTCCCGCCGCGCGCGATGCGAACACCGGCAGTGCGCGGAAGACCGCGTTGTGCCAGCCGGCCACACCGTCAATGTCGGTGACAAAAACATTTTTCCGCAGATCAAATTTGACGTATTCAATTTTTCTTTCCGTGCCGCCAAGGTTCAGTTTGAACCGGCGCAGCCCCCCGTTCGCCAGCGAGGTTTTTCCAAAGTCGAGGGTCTTCACCCCTTGACGTCCGAGCCATTGCACGGCACGCCACATCGCCAGGTTGCTGCCCCGCAAATTCTGATGTTTAAAATCCGATGCGCCGTACTTATATATCGCACGTCCGCCGAGAAAAAAATAGACCGACGCCGCTATTTTTTCCCCGCCCCGTCCGGCGACCGCAATCATGCCGAGCTTCTGAGACAAAATACGGCGATGAATGTTCACAAAAAAATCCCGCGGCTGCGGCGGCAATCCGTGCCGTTTACGCGTCAGGCATTGCAGCCGGTAAAAAACATCCACCGCGTCGGCGCTTTGCGAAATTTCAACGGTGACGCCATCTTTTTCCGCCTTGCGGACAGCCTGCCGCGACGAGCCGTCCATTTTTTCATACAACGAATCTTCGCCGGCAGCCAGATCCAGCGTGTGCCCGTAAAATGTGACGGACGCCGGCACTCCATCGCCGAAAAAATTTCTGCCGCCGCGCAGTTCCAGGGTTCTCCAGCCGCGCGACCGGCCAAATTCAACTGCCGTGGCAAAAACCTTTGCAAACGAATCTTTGTCTCCGCCCAGCGGGGCACATTCGTCCGTGAACGGCAGCGCAATCCCCCTGCGTCCTGTCAGCCAGCTGTCGCATTCCATCACGGGCAACACGGCGTCCCCGAGCGAAAAAAAATGCGGCGTGAATCCGTAGCTGTCTGCGAGCGCCTGCAGCCAGGCCGTGCCGTGAAAAAATGAAAAATCGGGACGGGCGGTCAACGTCGCATCCCAATCTTTCTCTGTCAGCGGATTGAACCGCCGCGCCACGTCCGGCGCAATTTGTTCCGTTTCGGACAAAAATTTCGTGTCAGTTCAGCACAGTGACGCGCAGGCGTCCGGAATTCTTCGCGCGCGCCGGGCGGGCGCCATTTTGCGCGGAGCCGTTGCCATTCGCGTGACCATTGGCATGGCCGTTGGTGAAAGGCTCGAGCGAAACGGTGTTTTTCGCCTTGCCAAACACGATTGGTGAACCGCCCTTCTTGAGCGATTCGGAAGAAGCTTCAAGGATGCGCACGAGTTCCGTGCCGCGCGTGCCGCAACTGATGGGCGTGCCCCCGAACTTGATGCAATCCACAAAATGCTGGCATTCCGTCTTCAGCGGCTCTTCCTGCTTGATGTAGGGCGCATACATGTCGCCGTAATGA
>DATHOG010000190.1:0-11706 GCA_035485115.1 Candidatus Sulfotelmatobacter sp.
CACCGACATCCCGCCGGCCCAGCGCGGTACGCCGCAGATCGAAGTGACCTTTGACATTGATGCCAACGGCATCCTGCACGTCGGCGCCAAGGACCTGGGCACCGGCAAGGAACAGAAGATCACCATCACCGCCAGCAGCGGCCTCTCGAAGGACGAAGTCGAGAAGATGCGCAAGGACGCCGAGCTGCACGCCGACGAGGACAAGGCCAAGAAGGAAGAGATCGAAACCCGCAACGAGGCCGACAACTCCGTCTATCGTACCGAGAAGATGCTCAAGGACAACAAGGACGCCATCGCCGAGGGTGACCGCAAGAAGATTGAGGACGCCGTCAACACCGTGAAGGAGGCATTGAAAGGCAGCGACAGCGCCGCCATCAAGTCCGCCAGCGAGAAGTTGAACGAAGCCTGGCAGGCCGTGAGCACCGAGCTTTACAAGGCCGCCGCCGCGAAGGCGCAGGCCGACAAACAGGCCGCCGGTGCGGCCGGCGCCCAGCCCGGCGAGGAAGCGCCCAAGTCCGAGGATAAGAAAAAGGACGAAGGCGTAATCGACGCGGAAGTCGTCGACGAAAAGAAATAAATATTCGAACAAAGTGCGGGAGAAATCATTCTCCCGCACTTTGTCCTTTTTATAATTTTCCCGCCGCGAGTGCGGATCGGGAGTTACTTAAGCAGTCAACAAAACAACAACCAAAAGAAACGAACCGTATGGCATTGAACATCAAACCACTGGGCGACCGCATCCTGGTCGAACCCGCTGAAGAAAAAGAAGTCAAAAAGGGCGGCATCATCATCCCCGACACCGCCAAGGAAAAACCACAGGAGGGCATCGTCGTCGCGCTCGGCACCGGCAAAACGGATGACAACGGCAAGAAAGTCGCCTTCGAAGTGAAGAAGGGCGACCGCGTGCTCGTCTCCAAATACGGCGGCACGGAAATTAAGATCGACGGCAAGGAATACAAGATTTACAACTCGGACGATTTGATCGCGATCATCGACTGAAAAATTAACCAAAAAATTAACCAACAAATATTATGGCAGCTAAACAATTAGTATTCGACGAACAGGCGCGTCAGGCGTTGCTTCGCGGCGTGCAGAAACTTTCCCGCGCCGTGGTCGCCACGCTCGGACCGAAGGGCCGCAATGTGGTCATCGACAAAAAATTCGGTTCCCCGACGGTGACCAAGGATGGTGTCACGGTCGCGAAGGAGATCGAACTGGAAGACCCTTATGAAAACATGGGCGCCCAGATGGTCCGCGAAGTCGCGAGCAAGACGAGCGACACCGCCGGCGACGGCACCACCACGGCGACCGTGCTCGCCGAGGCGATCTATCGCGAAGGTTTGAAATTCGTCACCGCCGGCGCGAACCCCATCGGCATCCAACGCGGCATCAACAAGGCCGTGGAAGCCGCCGTGGAACAGCTCAACAAGATCTCCAAGAAGGTCAAGGACAAGGAAGAAATCAAGCAGGTCGCCGCGGTTTCCGCCAACTGGGATTATGAAATCGCCGACAAGATCGCCGACGCGATGGACAAGGTCGGCAAGGACGGCACCATCACCGTGGAAGAAGCGAAGTCCATCGAGACGACGCTCGAAGTGGTCGAAGGCATGCAGTTCGACAAGGGCTACCTCTCGCCGTATTTCGTCACCAACGCCGAGACGATGGAAGCCAAGCTCGAAGATCCTTATATCCTGATCTATGAAAAGAAGATCAGCAATCTGAAGGACATGCTCCCGTTGCTCGAGAAGGCGGCCCGCAGCGGCAAGCCCTTCCTCATCATCGCGGAAGAAGTTGAAGGCGAAGCGCTCGCGACCCTCGTCGTGAACAAACTGCGCGGCACGTTGAACGTGTGCGCGGTGAAGGCGCCCGGCTTCGGCGACCGCCGCAAAGCCATGATGGAAGACCTCGCCGTGCTCACCGGCGGCAAGTTCATTACGGAAGACCTCGGCATCAAGCTCGAGACCGTGGAACTCGCCGACCTCGGCCGCGCCAAGACCGTGGTCGTGGACAAGGAAAACACGACGATCGTTGAAGGCAACGGCAAGAACAGCGACATCCAGGGCCGTGTGAACCAGATCCGCCGTCAGATCGAGGAAACCACCTCGGACTACGACCGTGAAAAATTGCAGGAACGCCTGGCGAAGCTCGCCGGTGGCGTGGCCGTCATCAATGTCGGCGCCGCGACCGAGAGCGAAATGAAGGAAAAGAAGATGCGCGTGGAAGACGCGTTGCACGCCACGCGTGCGGCCGTCGAAGAAGGCATCGTCGCCGGTGGTGGTGTGGCGCTCATCCGCTGCATCAGCGCGATCGAGGCCGTCAAGGGTGCGAACGAAGATGAAGACATCGGCGTGGGCATCATCAAGCGCGCCGTGGAAGCTCCGCTCCGTTCGCTCGCCGCGAACGCCGGTGAAGAAGGCAGCGTGATCGTTGACCAGGTCCGCAAGTCCAAGGGCAACGAAGGTTACAATGTTGCGACCGGCAAATACGAAGACCTCGTGAAGGCCGGCGTGGTGGACCCGAAGAAGGTCACCCGCAGCGCGCTCCAGAACGCGGCGTCCATCGCCGGTCTGTTGCTCACCACCGAATGCCTCATTACCGACCTGCCCGAGAAGGACAAGCCGGCAGCCGGCGGCGGCCACGGTCACGGCGGCGGTGACATGGGCGGCATGGGCGGCTACTGAGATAACACCAACGAGGAACCGAGAAATTACAAGACGCGGTCTGGAGAAATCCAGGCCGCGTTTTTTATTTCATGGCTTGAAGTCTTCCACACCAAAGCGGCGTGGCGCTGCGCTGGTGGCCCTCCGCAAGGAGCGTCGCAGTCCAAGACGCGTCAATTTTAAGATGGACCTTGGTCGATCTGCAACGTCTTGGACTGCGGTGGCAAGGCGGAGCCGCGACACCGCTTTCGATTGCAACCACGACCGTCGGAGTAAAGAAAGAGGTTCACCAACGCCAAAACGCCGTTTTTTCTTAAAACCATTCTGTAAAGAATGCTTGACATATGACAAGGATGCTTTACAGTTGGTTTTGTTATGAATAAACCTGTTCTTCCCGAAGCGGTTCGACCTGGAAAAAATTACTCATTTCGTGCCGACATGAAGCTGAACGCCTGGGCGTTCGTAGCAGTGGCGTTGGCCTTCGCATCGCGGATTATGTTGAAGCAACATCCGGACTGGAGCGACCCGTTGCGCGCAGTGATGGCGCTTTCGCCGTTGCTGCCCAGTTTGCTTTATGTGCGCAGCATCACGAAATGGATCCGTGGCATGGACGAATTACAGCGGCGGATCCAGCTTGAGGCCTGCCTGTTTGCGACCGTCGGCACAATTTTCATCACCACCGCCTTTGACCTGCTCAAGGCCGACGGAGTGCATCTCCCGCGATTGCAAGCGGGCTTGGGTTGGGAAGGCACGTTTGCGCTGGTGGTTTTTTTCTATTTTCTGGGCAACGTCGTGATCAACCGCCGCTACAAATGAAATTCAAATCCAAATATACGTTGCGAATGATCATTGCATTCGCTTGCTACGTGCTGGGGCTTGTGGCGCTGAACTCTTTTGACACCGAGCACAGGCCACATTGGTTGCCACATAACTACTGGCTGGTTCTCCTGCCGCTGCTGCCTCTGATTTATATGGCCTCGGCCATCATCCGCATCGTCTCCGACCTGGATGAGATGCAGCGAAAGATTTATGGCGAAGCCATGGCCTTTTCGGGTGTCGCCACGGGGTTCACCTGTTTCACCTACTTATTTCTCCGAGACATGGGCGCACCGGAATTCCGCGCGGAATGGGCGTTTTACATCATGTGGGCCTACTATTGGATCGGGTTGTTCTTCTCCTGGCGGAGGTACAAGTGAAAAGCAAACTGCGCGAACTGCGCGAGGCGAAGGAATGGTCGCAGGCCGATCTGGCGGACAAACTCGGCGTTTCGCGCCAGACCGTCAACGCGATTGAAACGGAAAAATATGACCCGAGCCTGCCGCTCGCGTTCAAGATCGCCCGGCTCTTCAAAAAACCCATCGAGGAAATCTTCGAGACGGACTGACGGGTTTTTGGGTCAATTTGGTTGGTAGGGAAAGCGCGCTGCGCTGTCCCCGGCGGTAAAGCCGCCGGAAGGGAGGGACCAAACGCGGATCTTACCACGTTCGTTGCGCCCGCTATACGGGCGCGGACAGCGCAGCGCGCCGTCCCTACCAAATTGACCCACTACTTAATAAAATACAAGTTGACTTTAACTTTATTTAGTTATATAAAGTTAAAGATAAGTTCAATTATATTCAATGAGTGATCCCGGCAAAAAGCACTGGATGGATTCCCTGGAGGACGAGGACCTGGCTTTCATCAAGCGGTTTATCCTGTTTTCCGGCTCGTTGAAGGATCTGGCCGAGGCCTACCAGGTCTCCTATCCGACCCTCCGGCTGCGGCTCGACCGGTTGATCGAGAAGATCAAGATCCTCGACAACCAGAAGATCGAGGACGAATTCGAGCGCCAGCTCCGCGCGCAATTCGCCGACGGCAAGCTGGACGCGCCGGTTTTCAAAAAACTTCTGTCCGCCTACCAAGACCAAAAGAAAGGAACAAAATGAAGACTATGCTGCAAGCAGCCATGATGTTGGTTTTCACGTCCATCGGCCTGGCGCAAGACCTGCCCGTAACAAGCCCGGGCAAAGTGTTGCAGGTTTTTGATTGGAAAGAACTGACGGGTGCCGTGACGAACGGCCAGATCGTTTCTTTGGACGGAATGGACGTATTAAAAATCACCAACGCGGCCGGCACACCGCTTGTGATTACACTTTTGGAAATCACAAATGCCACGCTGATGGAAAAAGCCGGCACATTTATCTGTGAAATTAAATATGAGGATGTTGAGGAAGGTTTATCTAAACAAACATTGTCAAATGGGATACCGACCATGGGCTGGACCGTTGGTTATCGCGGCGGTGAAATGAAACTGGCCGAGTATTTTCCGCCTCAGGCTCTGGGTGGTGACGACGAGAAAAGCACATCCGAAAATCTCTTTTCTGGAAGTTCAAACTGGACACCATTGACAGTGAGAGCTTTCCACAAACTCGGGGGAATGCCGCCGAAGAAACTGCAACTGGAACTTTACCTACAGGCCGCAGGGACAGTTTACCTTCGCCCGATAAAACTGCTCGGGATTCCCGGCAGTTCCAATTGGTGGACCTCGCAACAGGCAGGCTTGATCGGCGGCATCGGCGGCTCGTTGATCGGTTGCCTGGGGGCGATGACCGGCATTTTGGGGAGCAAAGGCCGGGCGCGCGGCTTGGTGCTGGCGACGGTGAAAGTTTGCATCGCGCTCGGGCTCATTTTGCTGGCGGGCGGCATGACGGCGCTCGTGCTCAAGCAGCCTTACGCGGTTTATTATCCATTGCTGCTGGGCGGATTCATTCTAACCATAGTTTTTTCCGTGAACCTGCCGTCCATCCAGCGGCGTTACGATGAATTGGAAATACGGCGGATGACTTCGGAGGATGCGTTAAGAAGCTAGAGTGGTTCAAGAAAAACTGTGGCCGTTCATAGCACGGTATTGCGTTCTCCCTCACCCTGGCCCTCTCCCGCTGGGAGAGGGAACAGCGGTTGGATGAGTTCTTAAAATTTGTGAGTCGTCCTGCTGAATTCAGCCGTGGTTATGCCCAAACGCAGCGAGCGTTTCTCCCTCGCCCAGCGGGAGAGGGCCGGGGTGAGGGAGAATGCTGGCCACAGGGAAGACGGCTACAGTTTTTCTTAAAATGCTGTAATCGTCGGTGCGCGGTTGTCCGCCCGGCATTCAGGCTTCGTTTTATTTTCCATGCCGCGGACGCCATGAACGGCGGTGCTTGCACATTTCATGTTTCCGCATTAAATACCTCGCTCATGGAAAATGATTCGCATCTCTTTTCGCCGCTCACGCTGCGCTCGGTCACACTTCGCAACCGCATCGGGGTCTCGCCCATGTGCCAATATTCCGCGACTGATGGTTTCGCCAACGACTGGCATTATGTCCATCTCGGCTCGCGCGCCGTCGGTGGCGCGGGGATCGTCATCGTTGAGGCCACGGGTGTCGCGCCGGAAGGCCGCATCACGCCCGGATGTCTCGGCTTGTGGTCGGACAAGCACATCGAACCGCTGGCACGCATCGCGAAATTTGTGAAAGAGCGCGGCGCGGTCGCCGGCATCCAGATCGCGCACGCCGGCCGCAAAAGTTCGGCGGCGTTGCCGTGGAATGGCGGCGCAAGTCTGACCGATGCCCAGGGCGGCTGGGAAACGATTGCGCCGAGCGCAATTCCCTTCGGCGGCGAACTCAACCGGGTTCCACGCGCCATGACGGAAGCGGACATCCAGCGCGTGCAAAATAATTTTGTCGCGACCGCGAAGCGCGCATTGACGGCGGGGTTCAATTTTTTGGAGCTGCACTCCGCGCACGGTTATCTGTTCAACGAGTTTCTTTCGCCGCTCTCAAACAAGCGCACGGATAAATACGGCGGCAGTTTCGAGAACCGCACACGCATGCTGGTGGATACCGCAAGGGCCGTGCGCAAGGTGTGGCCGGACAACCTTCCGCTCGCCGTGCGCATCTCGGCGATCGACTGGATGCCAGAGGGCTGGCAGATCGAAGACAGCATCGCACTCGCAAAGGTTTTAAAAGCCGAGGGCGTTGACCTGGTGGATTGCAGTTCCGGCGGCATTGTGCCGGACGCCAAGATCACAGTGAAACCGGGTTATCAGGTGCCGTTCGCGGAAAAGGTCCGGCATGGTGCGGAGATCAGGACCGCCGCGGTGGGTTTCATCACCGAGGCGAAGCAGGCGGATGAAATCATTCGCAGCGGCAAGGCGGATATTGTATTGCTCGCGCGGCAGATGTTGGCGGATCCGTATTTTCCGGTGCACGCGGCGAAGGCGCTCGGACACAAAATCACACCGCCGAATCAATACCTTCGCGCGTGGTGAGAGTAGCCGCCGACGTTAGTCGGCGCTAACTTTCAAATGGCGCGGACTGACGTCCACGGCTACGACTGAGACAGCCTCAAACAAATAACCATGCTTCCCACCACCGTAAGACCTGGGTCACGGAGCGCGGGTCTGTGACCCGCAGGAACTTTGCCTTTCGATACCGTGAAAACTCTGCGCTTTGTACCTGGACCATCCCTGCGGCTCACAGAGCCGCGCTCCGGGAAGACAGCGCTTTCACCGTTTATTTTGCCATCGCCGGCTGATAATCTTTCCACAGCCATTCGAGGGCTTCCGGCAAGGTTTGTTGCCGCACGGTGCGGTCCACGTGGCCGGCGTTGCGCGCGAAGAGAAACTGATAGTGATAATCCTTCGCAGCCAGCACACGCGCCATGTTTTCATTTGCGAGAACCCAATCGTGCATGTTGTCGCGCATGGCGTTGGGGTTGAACAGGTCCCGGTCACCAACCTCGAGCCAGAGGCGGATGGGTTTCGCGGGGGTTTCGGGAATGAGTTGCTCATGGAATTCCCAGGCGCCGTGCGGCATGGCAGGGTTCGACGGCCATTGCTGGTTCACAAACGTGCCGGAGTAGGTCAGCACGCGATGGTAAAGCTCGGGATGATACCACGCCATGACGAGCGCGCAGGAACCGCCGCTGCTGCCTCCGGTTGTGGCGCGGGCATCGGGGTCGCGGCTCAATTTCACGCCGCAATTTTTCTCAACCAGCGGCAACACTTCCGTCTCGACGAATTCAGCATAGCGGCCGGACATCGTGTCGTACTCCAGCCCGCGTTCGCTGCCTTGGGCATCGCCGCTGCCGTTGCCGATGGAGACGGCGGCTATCGCGGGAACCTTTTTCTCGGCGATGAGACTATCGAGCGCGGTGAAAAGAAGTTTATCCGGGCCGTCCGCACCGACGATGAAGGGCAGGACGTCGCCGGGTTTGTAATTGGCCGGAATATAAACAGCAACGTGCCGTGTGTAAGGCGCGGGATGGCTGGTGGTGACGACGAGTTTCGCGGGGTTGGCCGGATCCGGTTTGCCGAAGGTACCGGGGTCGCGCGCGATACCGGGAAAGATTTTGCTGTCCGCCGAGCGCATCGTGAAATTGTAGATGGTTCCCGTCGGCACACTGGAGTTCGTGAGCACTTCCGGCGCGGGCGGGTGGGTGGGGCCGAGGATGAAATTGCCGTCCGCATCAACCGGCGGCACTTCGCCATCAGGCAACTCTTTTGCCGCGACGAATCCGGGCGAATGCGCATCGCGCGTGGGCGGCGTCGGGCGTTTTGGGGCGGTGGAATTGGTCTGCGCGGGCAGGATGTTTGCCACCAGTAGGGATGAAAGCGTTAAAATTAAAGCAGCGGTTTTCATGTAATGGGGATGACGCGAGATTATCCCGACGCAAGGTGGAAGCGAGCAGAAAAAAAATCGGCGGCGGCGATCCGCAATATAACAAAGGGTTTGACGCCGGACAGTGGTCGGGTGCATTGTCGAACAGCGTGCATATGCGCTTATTTGCAAAAGAATGTCCGCATTGCGGCCGGACGAAAGCGTATCACTGGATACCCTCCAGTCGCTACGCCCCGATTGCTCCCGTCGTTTTTGGCGGCGTATTGCTCGCGCTAATTTTTTGCGAGAGTCGCAAGCAGCAGTTTCGTTGTGAATTGTGCGGCGCGACATTTTCCACCCACACGATTGTTTCCCGATTTTTTCAGTTATTTTGGGTGTTGCTGCTTTTCCTCGTGGTCTGTTGGTGGTTGGTGATATTTTGCTCTTTATGAATGGCACCCGCCCAACTGCCGAAACCAATGCCGGTTGACGGACGGTTCGCCCCGCCATAATCCGCGAGTATTTTATGCAGCAAAGAACCAAAAGTGTCCTGGATAAGTATGTGAACCGGGATGCGCTGGCAGCCATTCTGCGAGACGATGGCGCGAAGCGGCCCGCACTCACAGCGGCTTACATTGAGTGTGTGTTGGTATTCGTTCGTGGTGATACGCCAGATGAGATTTCGCAGCGCATCGGCAGGGTCGCCGAGATGGCTGTATCGCACGGCGGAGTGGTTCACGACATGGTCTGCGAGTTGGTCGTGATTGCTTTTGGAACGCATCCAACCGGTTTGCTGACGGCAGGCAAGCGAGCGGCGCTGGTGGCGCAGTTGGGCAGAGAGTTGCCGGGCCACCTGAAGATTGTCCACGGAGCAGCCGACGGTCATTACGGCCTGATTGGCAGCGAAAGCCACATGACATACGGTTTTTTGTTGCCGCATTTCAATGCCATGCTTGGCAGATTGAGCCGGCTTGAATTCGGTCAGATTGAGGAGTTTGCAGAATAATGCAAACCAGCCAGCTTTGTTCGCTAGACGGTATTTTGCATATGTCAAACAAGTATACCCTCAATAACACCATCGTTTTGGTGGGCTTGCTCATTGCTGTTCCGGTGGTGATCTGGTTGCCGCGGTATATCCACGAGCGCAAACTTCAGGAACGCGAAGCCGCACAAGCGCAGGCTTGCCTCGACAACCTCAAGCGGATAGATGCCGCCGCGAATCAGTTTGCGACAGACCAGGCTGAGCAGATGAAGCAAGGCAGCAACGCCATGGTTTTGACGACCAACATATCGCAATAATCATAATGCCCACGCCTGCGGGAAAGCGGACCGGTTTTTCGAAATGGAGGGTTCAATCCGCGGGATAGCCGGGGAACCAATCTTGTTTGAGGTTTTTTTCCGGCACGCCCAACTGGCGCAAAATTTTAGAGACCGCTTCCACCATCGGCTCCGGACCGGAAACATAAAACAACGGCCGCTTCAAATCCGGGACCATTCGCTTGAGCGATTCCTTGTCCAAGTGTTGCGGGTGGAACAGATAACAAATGGTCAGTCTTGGATTGCGCCGCGACATGGCTTCCAGTTCCGCCTTGTAAGCCGCCACCTCGTTTCGGTTGGCGTAGATCAAAGTCGCCCGCAGCGGCTTGCCCTTGTGCTCGGCGTCACGGAGGATCGCGCGAAACGGCGTGATGCCGATGCCGCCGGCGAGGAAGACGTACTGTTTGCGCGCGTCGCTCACGATGAAGTCGCCGTCCAGGTCGGAAACCTCGATTGAATCACCGACCTTGAGGGCTTTGAGGGTTTTCTTGAACGTGCTGCTTTGCTTTGGCGCAAACCGGGTCGTGAGCATCACGTGCCGTTCATATGACGCGGATGCAATGGTGAACCAGCGGTCGGAACCTCGGTCATCCGTTGGCGCGTGGTTAAGAACATAATGCAGGAATTGTCCGGCTTTCCACGTCAGCGGTTCATCTGGTTTAAAGATGAACGACACGACACCAGGTGATTCAGTTTTTTTGGCGGCAAGTTTTAGTTTCATAGCGGACTGTAACTTATGAAAACAGTTTTTTCCAATGGTGTCGTTTGAGTGAGCGTTAATGAAAATGTATCAGTCATGACTAATGGTGCATAAATGCACAATCGCTGCGCCCGAAGACGAGACCATCACGCTGCATAGACCGCTTTTGCTCACGCTTAATGGCGTCCATTGCCCATGCCACTCGGCGTCGCCAGTGATTCGTGAACCGCCAAGCGTCGCTTCCTTCGCCAGGGGATCCGAGGGCGGCCCGCTTTCAAGCATCATGTATTCGCCAGCCGTCGCCACAAAATGTTCCGGCTGAATGCTCACGACAATGTTTGTGCCGCCGGCAGAACCGTGGGTCTTGTTGATGATGGTCACAAACAGGTTTGTGGCATCGCCGACCGCGTAGCAGTCCACATTCACGCGGCCGGGATTTGACAGTTGGAGCGACGTTATCACATCACCGTGGCTGCCAATTTCAAATGCCCTTAGACCGCAGGCCTTGGGATTGATACGGAAGTTTCTAGCGGAATCCCACGTGATGGTGTCGGTGAGGGTTCCTCTCCGGTTGTGAAAATTCACGCCCGCGCAGCCGTGCGCAGCCCACCAGTGCATGTAGTCCAGCGCCCACAATGCCGCAGCAAAGGCATCGCTCGCGTCCTTCACGCCGCCGGTGTAATCGTTGCACTCGGTCATTCGATATGGCAGACCATCCGACACCACGTGAGCGAGAACATTTTCGTAGAGTGCGGGATAATTCACCGTAATCCAATCTGGCGACAACATGGCATCAATTGCTGCGGGAACGCTCACGCCTTTTGCGCCTTGACCGACGTAATCGTGCTGTAGAACAGCGGCGAGGATTCCGGAATTCTTTTCATCATCCGCAAAACGCTGCGTCCACGCTTGGCCGTCGTAGTGCGTATCCGTCGCGCCTGGAACGGGATAGTTCGAGCCGGTATCGGGTCCGGAAAATTTGGCATCTGGCACGGAAGCAATGATGGTTTGGGCAAAGTCTCTCCAATCGGCGAGGTAGGAAGGATAATTCGTAATTTTCGGGTCTTTGTTGTGATACGACTTCCAGTCTGGTTCGTTGCCGATGGCGAAGGCATCCAGTTGTGGGCGGTAATTTTGCCAGATGTATTTCGCCAGCGCAGCGGCGTTCGTCTTGTCGCCGTTGAGCAATCGGAATGAATAAATCACCCTTGCGTCAGCGGCCTTGGCGAAGGCAAACAGGCTGTCAATGTCCCCCTGGCCGGGAACCGCATAGCGCGGAATATCCACCGTGCCGCCGCCGATCCGCAGGCTCTTAATGCCGATGTTTCGGAACAAGTTGATGAGGGTTTTATTTTCCGGGCTGAAAAGATGATTGCCATTCGCGTCAGGAAGAAGATTTGAAGTTTCAAAAC
>DATHOG010000191.1:0-52918 GCA_035485115.1 Candidatus Sulfotelmatobacter sp.
GGCAGGCGTGCTCAAGTGATCCCGGATACACGGCAAACCGACGGCGTCCACATAGTATTGATAGTTCCCCGGCGGCAAGCCGATCAGGCTGAGATTGGTTTGCAATATACTGGTGGGTACGTTGGAACAGATCAGCGCCGCATTCACGCCATCCGTCGTGGCATAAACATCAAAATGATCCACGGTCCGCACGTCGCCGGAGGTGAGAGTCCAGGACAGCACGCTGGCACTGTTCGTCTGGGTCGTCAACGCAACGTAGTTCTCCGTCCCAACCTCCACTTCCGTCCCCTCCTCATAGTCGCTCCACGTCGCCCACTGCATCCGCGTCATATTCGTGGGAATCGCCGCGCTAATGACCTGCGCCCGATAGTACTCGCAAAGGCCATTGTTGCTGGGCAGATATTTACCCAACGACCAGCTAATCGACTTCGTCAGGGTTCCGTTGAAATGCGCGCACATGCAACCATAGCCCTGCTTGTTAGGATTATTCTTGATCGTTTGAAAACTGCCGTTGGTGACGTTGATCAAATTATACGGGTCGGAGGACATCCAGTTGGTGTTGCTTCCATTATGGTCCTGCGTCCATAGATAAGTCATGTCACACCACGACTGACCGATGTCGCTGGTGTTCTCATTTACCCAATCGGCGTTGGGGTCGCTGGCGGCTTTCATGCCCGCGATGGTCGCCTGCAGATTATTGGTGAAGACGGTGCTGGTGAGCGCGTTGAAAAACATCACAATCGGATGCCCGTTGTCTTTTTCATAGCATGGCCCGCCGGCCACATTGGTGACGTCGAAATAATTGGTTACGCAATACTTGATGCTGTTCACGAAGTCGTTGCTGTTCACGTTGATGTTGCCGTTATCGGTCTCCCCCTTGAAATATCCGCAGACAATCATGATGGTGACAGTGAAGTTCGTGACGACGGTGTTGGTCGCCAGATACTGCGAAACATTTTTGGCCACGACATCCGTCTGGTCGCCGATGCCATACCAGGAAAAAATAATCCCGTTGAAGCCACGGCTGGCCATGTCGTTGACCATCGCCGCCGCATAGGCGGGCGTGGTATTGGTCGTGCCGTTGTCGACGTGGTGTGAGGGGCCTTCACCCCACCAGCAACAGCCGTTCGCAAACCAGCGCAGGTCGGGCCGGTTGGGGATCAGCTTGTGCACGTCCACATGGGAAACATGCCCCGGCGTGACGGCGTTCAATGATTCATCCACCAAGTTGGGATTGATGTTGATCGTGTCGAGGCTGGTATCCACCACACTGGTGGTGCCAAAATTGTCCGAGACCAATCCACCGAAATTTTGGCTGTAATTCGAACATGCCGACGTGTTGTGGTTGGTCAACGTGATCAGCGGCACATTGAAGCTGAATCCAAAGACCGTCGTGGCTTGTGCCAGCAGGCATAGGATCATCAGTTGGACCGCACGCAACCGACCCTTACCACTTTGTTGGCTGGCATTTGTTTGCATCTTTAAATAGACCAAGGGCCTGATTTATCCGCTTACCCATTAAAGGGTAAGCCGGAAGGACAACCCGGCCAAGTGGTAGGAAAAACTTATAACGGATTTCCTCGAAGACAATGGACATTTTGCGCAAATTTGATATAGTTTGCGAATTCAATTTCGTTTACGCAAATTCCCGATCCGTGAAAAATCACCAGCTTAAAATCGCCCTGGCCCTGCCCGATTCCAAGCCGTGGGGAATCACGCGTTTCTACAACGGGGTCAATGATTACGCCAGCAAGCACAAATGGCTTTTGACCGCCTGTCCCGTGGATCCCGAAAGCAGCGATGATTTCCCGCTCGACTGGTCCCGTTTAAAATCATGGCACATCGACGGGATCATTCTTCACGCGACTAACGCGAAGCAGTTGGAAAGATTTCGCAAATGGCACATCCCGGTGGTGAACATCGGTGAAGACCACAATTTTGACTCCCAGATTCCCAGGCTGGCGTTCAACAACCAGATGATCGGCCAGCTCGCGGCCGAACACCTCATCGGGCTGGGCCTGAAAAATCTGGTCTTTCACGGCGTCCAGGGCCGGTGGTACTCCGACGAACGGTTGAAAGGATTCAAACAGACGGCCTTTGAAGCCAATTTGAAAATCGATAAATTCCTGCTCCCGCATATGACCCGGGATGCCCTGTGGAATGAACGCTATGAGCCGATCAAGCGCTGGTTGAAGACACTGCCCCTGCCAACGGGCATTTTTGCCGTTCACGATTATCGCGCGCTCATCGTTTTATCCGCCTGCCGCGAAGTCGGCCTGCGGGTTCCCGAGGATGTGGCGGTGGTCGGCTCGGATAATAATTTGATGGTCTGCGAATTTACTTCCCCGACTTTGACAAGCGTCTGCGTCAACGCCTACCGGATGGGTTATGAATCCGCCAAAATGCTGGATCAATTGATGCACAAGCAACCGGCGCCAACGGAACCGTTGCTCATCGATCCCTCCGAGGTCATGACCAGGGCTTCAACCGATGTGATGCACGTGGCCGACCCGGTCGTCAAAGGTGCCATTCACTTCATGCAGCAGAATTATTCAAAGGCCTTCACCATGGACACGGTCGCCGAGGCGGTTCACGTCTCGCGCCGGTCATTGGAAACCAGTTTCCGCATCGAACGGAACACCTCGCCGGCGGTGTTTCTGGTCAATTTGCGTCTTAAAAAAGCCCGGGACATGCTCGCCAGCCGTGACCGCAAATCGGTGGAAGAAATCGCCGGCGCCTGCGGTTTCGGCACCAGAAAAAATATGCGGGCGGCTTTTCGCCGCATATTGAACGCCTCGCCGAAAGACTTTGCGCAGAACTCAATTTCCGCCTAAGTGTCTCCGACCCTCGTTTCAGCCGGCGACAGCCGGTAAAATCCCGCTAACCTGGCCGGCTTGAACCGGCTTCGAAGATTCAGCATGTGGAAGCACGGTGGCAGTGACCTGATGCGTTTTACCGTCCGCAAATACAGGCAGAAGATTCCCCGGCAGGAATTTGCCGTCCACGACCAGATCCACGCGCCCGTTTTCAAGACGGTGCGGGTTGCGGATCTGAATATGATAAGTCGCGCCGCGCCACGTGCGGTCAATGCCCGCTTCCGGCCAGGAAGTCGGCAGACAGGGCCGGATGCGCAGGCCGGCATATTCGGGTTTGGCTCCAATCAACTCGTTGACCAAAACCGTGTTCAACCAGGCATACGAACCGGTTATCCAGGTGAATTCCTGCTGGAACGGACGGTTTTTATGTTGCGGCCCGAAATAACAGTTGGAGTAAAGGAAAGACGCATTGCGTTTGGGGTCCGTCGGACTGGAGAGGTTGCACGGAGTGATGCGCTTGAAAATATCATAAGCTTTGTCAGCTTTGCCCAGCCGCAGCAGACCGAGAATCATCCAGATGTTCAGATGGGTGTAAACGGTGCCGTTCTCGGCGATGCCCGGTTCCATGCTGGAAATGCGCCCGATGTTGGGATCGAGTTCCGTATAGGGCGGAGCCAGCAGCATGTAGCCCAGCTCGGTCTGTAAAAGTTGATCGCATGAGTCAATCAGCTTGGTCGCGCGTTCGGGATTGGCAATGCCGGCGATGAGCGCCCAGCATTGCGGCTCCATGAAGATGCGGGCAAACCGGTTTTCATGCGAGCCGATGGGACGGGCGTCGTCATCATAGCACCGGCGATACCACTGGCCATCCCAAGCATGAGCGTTGATCGCGGCCACGATATCGTCGCGGCGACGGTTGTAACCGGTCTGGGCATCCGTCTGCGAAAGAAAGCCCATCAACGAAGCCATCTCGCGCATCGCCTCGGCGTAGGCCATCGAGAGCCAGACACTTTCGCCGCGCCCTTCCTTTCCCACCCCGGTGAGTGAGTCATTCCAGTCACCAAACTTGATCAGGATCAGGCCGTGCGCCCCTTTGTTCTTCTCCAGAAAATCAAGTGCGGTGCGGATATGGTCCAGGACTGAAGCTGGTACACCGCCGTAATAAGGAACCTGCTCCTTCAGCAGGTCAAAATCACCCGTTTCTTTAAGATAGGCGCAGAGCGTAAAGACAAGCCAGAGGGCGCTGTCGCTGTATGGCTTTTCGTCCACGGGATTCCAGCCGCGTAACGCCAAACCGGATGGAAACTGATGCCGCAAAGCCTCCAAGAGAATGTCGCGGGTACGCGGCGGATTGAGCGCGGAAACTCCCAGACCATGTTGAACAATGTCGCGGTAACCATTCCAGCCCCACCGACACCAGCGGCTACCGTAACTCGCCCCCTGTTTGATCCAGACATTCACCATCTGGTCGAAAAGCGGATCGGGTGTTTTGACCCGGTTCATGGCAACCAGGCTTTTCTTCTCATCGGCGAGCCGGGCGAATGAAGCCTCGGTGTGGCCAAGGTAACGCTTGCGAAAGGAAGCAATCTTGCTCTCGTGGTCCGTGGCACCCAGGATCAATGTCAGCGGCTTCGCCTCGCCGGGTTTTACTGCCAGATCAAACTGGAGTGCTCCCACGGTGGCATCGGCGGATCCCGGAGTATCGGAACAGCGACCGCGCTGCACGGCCACGGGCTCTTTCAAATTGCCGTAGGTCCCCACGAAAGCATCGCGTGATCCGTCGAAGGCAACAATGGGTTGATCACTCGTCAGGAAACCGGTGAGAAAATCGTGCGGCCGGCGAAAGGGATGTTTGGAAGCCACCACCGCGTTCTGTTCACGGTTGAAATGGGCTTCGCGATAGATCATATCGCCATAACTATTGAAACCCCACTTGAACGTGAATTGGAACTGGACATAAACAAAGATGGAAAGATTGCGGGTACCCGCCCCGCAGTTCTTGATTTCCAGATCCCAGAGTTCGACCGGATCGTTGCCCGGCGGCACAAAAATGCGAAAACGGGCCTCGATGCCCTCGGTCGTGTTGGTGATGATCGTGTAGCCAAGGCCTTGGCGACATTCAAACTTGTCACTCGGCCGGCAGACCGGCTCCCAGTTCAGATTCCAAAATTTCCCGGTGTCATTGTCGCGGATATAAACCAGCCGGCTCATCAAATGATCGCGCCCGATCACGTCGAAATCACAAGTCCGTCCAATGCCGGTGAGCAGTTGGATGGCTTCCTTGTCCCCGGGTTGATAGTCAAAGCAGCCCACCCCCGTATGTTGGACGATGGAAAAACATGCATCGTTCCAAAGAAAATTATCCAGTGCACGCGGCGTGTCGGGATTGGTGACGATGAATTCCGTACCGTCCTCGTTGAAATGTCCGTGCGGATGCGTAATCAATTTAGCGGATGAATCCGCCGCTTCGCCGTTTAAGGAATTCCGGCCAGCCGATGACGGCGCAACCCGCGTCGCCAGAGCAGTCCGGACCCGGCCGATTAAAACATCGGCATCCGCTGAGGCATCGGACACATTAAATCCAGCGCCGTTCTTATGGCCATGGCTTTCCCCGTTTGGTTTCATAAACATTCTCTCAATTGATCGTGAATTATTCCGGCATCATGTTGGACCGGTGCAGGCAAACACCAAGCGAGCGCACTAATCACGGCCTTTGCGTTGCAGGATTCGGACACCGGTGTATGGTTTTTGAGTTTCATGTGGTAAAATTTTTCAACGCCAGATGAAAACGAACACTCCGGTGACCGCCAGCAGCAGGATGGCCAAAACACGATAATTTTTAAACCAAGGCACGCCGGCCAGTTGCCCGGTTTCATCCCTGAACACCTGCATATTCCACACATAAGCCTTAAGCTTGTCTTCCGCGGACGGCACAGTCACCAGGCTCGTGAGGATGACGATGCCGAGCGACACGGCAAACACCACGGGCGCCACATAGAGAAAATTCCAATCCGCCAGCGGCGTGTATTTGATGCCGAAGAGCAGGCTCACGGCGATGACCAGTCCGGCAATCAAACCCGCGAATGCGCCCGATGCCGTCGCCCGCCTCCAAAACAAACCGCATAAAAACACCGCCACCACCGGCGGACACATGTAAGAAAGCAGCCGCTGAAAATACTTTACGATCGAATCAAATTTTTGGATCTGCGGCGACCACAGCGCGGCAATGATGATGATCACGAGGCCCGCGATGCTGCCGGCGATCACCTGTTGCCGGCTGCTCATGCCGGGGCGCAGCTTGTTAAAAATGTCCATCGTCAACAACGTCTGCGCCGAGTTCAAGGTCGAGGTCAGCACCGAGGTCATCGCCGCGACGAATCCGATCAGCACCAAACCTTTCAAACCGGACGGAAGCATTTCGAAAACGAGCTTCGGATAAATCTGGTCGCCTTTTGCCAGGTCGGGATACAACACGCGCCCCGCGATTCCCGGCAGGACCATGAGGAAGAACACCACAAAATTCAAACCGCCCGCAAAAAGATTTCCCCAGCGCCCGTGATTGGTGTTACGGGCGCTCAAAGTGCGCTGCACCATCGCCTGGCTTAGGCCCCAATAGTAAAACCCCAACAGCGGGAGGCTGATGAACAGGGTCGGCCACGGCACGGACGGATCGTTTAGCGGCCGGATCAGGCTCAGATTTCCCGGCGGCGTGGCGTGCATGACGGCGCTCCACCCGCCGGCCTTTGAAAATGCCAGGCAGGTCAAAACAGCGGAACCGATCATCAGTACAAACGCCTGCACCAACTCCACCCACATCACCGCCGACAGGCCGCCGACGATGGTGTAAGACGCACCCAACAATGCCAGACCCCAGATGATCACATTCAAACCAAGGCCGGGGAAAATGAAATGAAGCATGATCGCGCCCGCATATAAGGTTACCGCCAGATCGGCGAAGATGTAGCCGACGATCGTCAATACAGAAAGATAAGTACGACTGCGGACATCGTAACGGCCTTCAAGAAATTCAGGCAGCGTATAGATTTTGTTTTTCAGATAAAACGGCAGGAAAAAAACCAGAAAGAAGACAATGGGCAAAACCGCCCCGGACAATCCGTAGTTGAACACGGAAATGCCCGTGCTGTAGGCATCCCCCGCCCAGCCCACCAGCGCCGCGCTTGAAACGAGAGTTGAGAACATGGACAACCCGACCACCACCCAAGGCATTCCCCGGCCGCCGAGAAAATAACTCTCCGCGCTGGATCGCGAACTATGCCAGAACCCCCACCCTACGATGGCCGCCAGATAAACGGCCATGACCACGACATCAACGGTGGAGAGGTTAACATTATTCATATATGGCGATGAGATAATGGTATCCGTTATTTGAAACTGACACCGCTGACGTTTTCGCCAACTGTGATTTCTCCTTCCGCCGCATCAGTTATCCGCTTGCCGTTGATGACAAGATTCTCGAAAGTCACTCCGTTGATGGGGCGTCCGGGACCGCCGCTGATCAATGAACCGGCCGACCCGTTGTAAGTTATATCCTTGAAACGGATGTTTTCAACCAGCCGCCCCATTGTGGTTGACGGCTCAAAGTATCCAAAGACTATCGAGATCAAATAGCCGCCCGCCTCACGGACATGTTCGACCCGGATATCGTCAAATTCCACATTGCGTATGGTGTTTTTGTCCCCGCAGGTGATCTTCAAGGCCCCCCAATAATTGGTCGCAAGCTCCTGTGCTTCCAGTACGTCAATATTGTGGAAGCGCAGGTTTTCAATCACGTCGCCGTCTCCCTTATAATCGCCATGGACGCCAATCATGATGGGATGCGCCTTGTCCGCCCAGAGGACTGAATCCGCAACGTCCCAGTCGGAGGCTCCGCCATGATAATCGCCACGGCTGCCGTACACGGCGACACAATCATCGGACGTGCGTATGAAACAGTTGCGGATTTTTATATGGCGGCTCGACTTCATGTCGATGCCGTCACCCCATTCCTGCGAACTGAAGGACTTGAGGTTATCAATGGTTACATTGTCCACCCCTCCACCCAGAACGGCGAAGTCCACGTGCTGCTTTAAAATGATGCCCTCCACCAGCGCGTTGGTGGCGTGCCGCAAAATGATGGACGAAGTTTGCCAGTCCTTTCCTTTGACGTGAACACCCTTCACATCGTTCCAAGGTGATGTGTCCAATACGCCGCGGCCACGAATGACGATGTTAGTTGCGCCGGGCTCGGTGACAATGATGCCCTGATATACGGCACCGCCCGCCAGATAAACCGTTTGCCCGGAGCTTACATGAATGGCCGGATGGTTTGTTGCCGGCTGTGGACTGTAAAATCCCGGGCCGATATAAATCACATTTGTGTCCGTGGACGACGGCACATTTGTCTCCATGGGATTGGCGAAGAGATGGAGATTGTGCAACCGGTCACCGTTTACCTCAATGGACAGGTTTCTGGGACGATCCAGCGTGAATGTGAAGGAGTCCGCAGGCTCCTTGTGCATTTGCGGATGGAGTTGACTGGAATAAGGGCGGATCTCCGCCTGTTGGATATGCACCTTGTTGTGGATCACCCGAACTTCCGCCTGGCCGCTAAAATCAAAATAGGCGAAGGACGCATGGCTCAATGTCTGCAAATCCACGCGCACGTCATAGACATCCAGCGTTTGCCATTCGCCGCCCGGCGCACGCACGGCCACGGAAAAGGTATCATTCAATTCGGCTCCCGCCGGGGCTGGATACACGACCACACTTGAAGCCGGTTCGGCAAATGTTGAATTACCCGCAACCGCAAGACCCAACAAAATTGCCACCGCTTTCGTCCATCGAAAAACAGATCGTATCATGGCCGTTTGCTTCGCGACCTTCTGAAATATGTAATGAATTGGCTGCAAATCACACGCGTTTATAGTCAAAACTATATTGCCATCCCTTCGATGCCAAACGTCATTTCGCGCAAACAAGGGATAATTTGCGCAAACGGCTGGAAGACATCGTCTTCGTAATTATAATAGGCGACTAAAGTTATTTGATAACATTAAAAAAAGTCCCTCACATGAAACCACTGCTTATTTTTACCACTATTTTATTAACGGTCACCTTTAAAGCATCCGGGCAAACCAATCTGCCGGTGATGGATGCCAATTCCGCCCCCACCGTGGAAACGCTCATTGTAATCCGGCACGGCGAAAAGCCCCATGGCGGCCTGGGTCAATTGACCTGCCGCGGTTTGAACCGCGCCCTCGCCCTCCCGCAGGTCCTGTTGAAAAGATATGGCACTCCAGAATTTATCTTCGCCCCCAATCCAACGGAAAAAGTGGACAACAAAGACGGCAAAGGGGGTTACTATTACGTCCGGCCCTTGATCACCATCGAGCCGACGGCCATCCGCTGTGGATTGCCGGTCAATACCCAGTTTGGCTACACCGAAATCAAGGGCCTGGAGAATGAACTGCAAAAGCCACAATATCAAAATGCCACCACTTTCATCGCCTGGGAACATGGCCTGCTTGATAAATTTGCCAAAAATCTTGTAAAGGATAATGGCGGCGACCCCGCCCAGGTACCACCCTGGCCGGACAGTGAATACGACATGATCTTTGTTTTCAAAATCACCACCGACCACAACCAAAAAAGCATTTCCTTTACGGTTGAACAGGAAGGTCTTAATGGCTTGAGTGATGCCTGTCCCTGAACGAACCGGAGAATGGAAAACCATGGTCCGCAAACCAACCCGGGAGAAAAAGTCCGGTCCAAACCCAAAACGTCGCTGACATTACAATGAATTCTATCAATCGGCGGCGAATGCTGGGCCTTTCCGGCCTGGCGGTGTTGGGCGGCGTGGCTTCCGCGCGGAATGCCGGTGCCCAACCTGTGAATGCGAACATGGGCTTGTCATTTTTCAATGTCAGCGATCATGGCGCGGTGAACGATGGCACGCGGTTGACCTCCGATGCCATCAATCAAGTCATTGACCAATGTCATGCCCGCGGTGGCGGTACCGTCTATGTCCCGCCAGGAATTTACCTGTGCGGCACCGTCGAGTTGAAAAGCAACGTAACGCTCTATCTGGAAGCGGGAGCGACTTTGCTGGGTAGTAAAAACCTCACCGACTACACCCCACGCCCGTACAGCCAGGTGGACGAGAAAGTCAAATCTCACACCGCTTTTGCAAATGACACGCATGACACGAATCCGCTTCATCTGCTGTTTGCGCATGATGCGGAAAACATAACCCTGACCGGCCCCGGCCGTTTGGATGGACAGGGGCCGGCGTTCTGGGTGCCCAGCGGCAGGCCGCCGTTGCCACCGGAAGACGCATGGCAGGATGTGGCGACGCTGGCTTGGAAGGCCATTCCGCGGCCTTCCCCCATGCTGGAGTTTTATCGCTGCAAAAATCTTCGCATTGAAGATGTCCAGATAACCAATTCCGCCGGTTGGACGCTCCGGCCCGTTGAATGTGACAATGTATTTATTCACGGCATCACCATAAAAAACGCCTACGGAGTCAACACGGACGGCCTGGATCTCATCGGCTGCAAAAATGTTTTTGTGTCCGACAGCCTCATCGACACCGGGGACGATGCCATTTGTCTCAAGAGCGAGGCCCCTTATGGCGGCGACGTGCCCGTTTGCAAAAATATCACCATCACCAATTGTGTGCTGACCTGCTGTTGCAATGGCTTGAAATTTGGCACGGCCAGCTTTGGACGTTTTGAAAACATCACATTTTCCAATTCCATTATCTTCAATGAAGATGTTCCGTTGAAGTCACGCGTCATCTCGGGCATTGCCCTGGAGGTGGTTGATGGAGGTTCAATCGAAGGAGTAATGGTTTCCAATATCCGCATGCAGCGGGTGCGAACTCCTTTGTTCATTCGAATCGGCAATCGTCATCCTCAAGCCGATGGCAGTGCAGGTAATATTCGGGGTGTACGAATTGAAAATGTCCACGCCACGGAATCCATCCTGACCAGTTCAATCACCGGCCTGCCAAATTTTAACATTGAGGACGTCACCTTGTCCGGCGTTCGGATTGAAAGCCAGGAAAACGGCAAGGCAGATTGGGTAAAACGAAATATTCCCGACCATGAAACCGGCTACCCCGAAGCACGTATGTTTGGCCGCTTACCAGCTTACGGGTTGTTTTGCCGTCAGGTAAAAGGATTAAATCTCCATGAGGTGGAATTAAATGCGGGCGACAGCGAAGAAAGGCCGGCCATCTTTTGCGACAGTGTTACAAATTTGCGTATCAGCGGATTGAGCAGCGCGCCAACCACCAGTGATCAACCGGTTATCCTATTAAAGCAAACCAAACAGGCGTTCATTCAAGGGTGCACCGCCCCACCCGGGACAAACGCCTACCTCGACGTCCAAGGCGACCAAACCGGGCAAATCGTATTGATGAACAACAATCTGATCGCTTCAAAAAAAATGGTGACATCCGGCGACGATGTTCCCGACAAGGCCACCACGGCGATGGGCAATGCCAGCAGTTAAAAACGGTGCGGCTTGCCCGGATCAACGGGGATAGCAATATCTTCCATATTGCATTCGGCAAAACTCCGCCGTTAGCACAGTAAAAAACGACCAGCAGGACTTGTGGTCTACAGATTGGGATTATCGTTTTGTGCCTGCAAGGCAGTGGGGCCGTCAACTCGCTCGGAATGCCCGTCCGCAAATGTTACGTTTCCCTTGCCGTTGTGGCGCACGGTTATGGAGTTTGGGCCTGGCTCCCAACGACCGTCATCTATGATTTTGTAGGTGTTCACTGGTTGCATTTCGGCAGCGGTTATATCCGTGCACTCTTCTGCCAGCATGATCAAGTTACCCGGATGAAGGGCCCGGGTATATTTGAAAGGAACCCACGAATTGTTGGGACCAAGCCAGGTGGACGCAAAACCGAATGTTTGAGGGGTGCCTGTTGGATTGCCCATTCCATTGACCGAATAGCTATATTCATAAATCGGCGTCCAGCCCGTATTGGCAATCCGGCCTGCGTCGCTGATATCAGCAGGACACCGAAAGATTGTTTCCCCGCTGTTTGTATTCGAAAACTTGATCATCTGGGCGATGTTGCTTTTCGAAACCGGAGGCGAATAGGGTGAGCCTGGCGCAGGAAGTGTGGGCGAGAACCAGCCGCCCCACCAATAAATCCAATCTTCCTGATGCCAGCCGGCGCCATGGGAAGCGTCGGAGGGCATGACGTCGTTATAGTCGCCAACATAAAGCACAAAGCTAAGGCCGAGCTGCTTCATGTTATTGAGACACCGGGTTTGTTGCGCTTTTTTCTTCGCGGCGGATAACGCCGGCAAAAGCATCGCGGCGAGAATGGCAATGATGGCAATGACCACCAACAATTCGATCAACGTGAAACCAAGCGGTTGTTTGCGGAATCTATTTTTGTAATTTGTCTTCATCCGGTCAAATATGTGTCTTTGGGACAAGTAAGAAACCGGACGGCAACCATACCCCGTTTGCCGTCCGGCACTTGACGTTTTTATGGATTATAATTCGTGCTGCTCAACATGTAAAACTGTTGCGCCGTTCCCGGCGTCACCGCGTTGGTTCCGGTAAAGCTGAAGACGTTCCCGCTGGCGACATTGGTGGCAATGGTCTTCCATTGCGGCACTGGCTGGATCAAGTTGGTGGTGTCCAACAGATAATAGGTTGCGCCCGTATCACCGTTCGTGCCGGTGAGCACAAGGTTGTTGCCCGACAAACTCATCCGGGTGATGGTCGGCGGGTTGGTCGGCGCAATCGGGCCAGACGGCGGCGGCGTAACCACCAGCAAATTACCAGAGCCGGTGAGGTAAATTGGATCCGTACCGCTATTATGAAGACCCAAAGCCGCGCTGGCCCCGTTGAGCACCAGGCCCGCAATGATGTTTGTACCTGAATCCCCGTAATTCAAACCTAAAACAGCGCCGGACGCAATCGTCACAACAGCAGTGGAAGACATGTCCTCGTATGTTTGGTTCAAGATTCCGGCATTGACCGTGATATTGCCTGTGTAAGCGTTGCTTTGCTGCAAGGTTACGGTGCCCAAACCCGTCTTCACCAACGTGCCGGCGCCATTGACCAAGGCGCTGATGTTGAGATTCCCATCCACCGGCGGAACGTCAAACCCGCAATTGGTGCCGTTCAGCGTGATCGCGTTCGTGGGGTGAGTCCCCAGAGTTCCAGTAATGGTCAGCGTAGAGGTGCTTCCAGGGGCGGATTCGCGCAGGACGCCATTGGTCATGGAAATCATGTCGACCGCCTGGCTATTCCCGTACATGTCCAGGATGCCAGAGTTCAGTATGACCTCGATATAGCTATTGCCACCGCTTGCGTGAGCAATCTGGCTGATGGGACCGTCGAGTACGGCCAGCGCATTGGAATTGACCACCAATCCATGGCCGCTGCCGGTAATGTCACCGGCGCCGCCGGTTCCGATGGCGGGACTTCCGCCCAGACGAGCCATGTCAAATTCACCCGCATTCACCGTCACAAGGGCGGTATTGAGAGTGTCAGCCCCACCCAGCACCCAGGTGCCGTTGCCATTCTTGACAATGAGAGTATTGCCACATTCCACGGCCGCCGTGGTGAAAATGTTGCTGACGATGTTGAACACGATGGAATTGCCGTTGTTGGCGGCGATGGTTCCGACCGAAACATCCAAGTCGTTGCTGCCTAAGAATGTAAATACGCCGCCAGAAGCGAGGCCCGACAATATCCAGGCGCCGGTGTTCAGGGCCACCGGCGAGCCGCTCGTGTTATCCACCGAGCCGCCCATGAAGGTGAAGTTGGCGGAGCCCGCCGCGCCGGATGAATTGAAGTTTAACTGGCCGGCATTTTCTTGCACGCTGCTCCAGCTATTATTTCCCGCCAGCGTCAAGGTGCCGTTGCCGGTCTTGGTCAAACCGTAACCGGAGCCGCCGTCGCTGATGGAGCCTTCCGTGCTCAGATTATTAGTCATGACCGTGACCGTCGTGTTTTTGAGGAGGGTTATTGAACCGGAACCCAAATCCAGGTCATTGGCTCCCACATAACTGAAGTTTCCGTTCCAGTTGCCGGGAACCGGATACTGCAATGCCACCGCTGAACCGCTCGAATTGCCCAACTGTGAGTTCGCATTGATGGTCAAGGCACCGGTTCCAACCGGCGAACCGCTGCCGTTGCCGCCGCTGTTGATGTTCAACAAGCTGCCGCCTTCAAGGGTCGTTCCGCCGGAATAGGTGTTCGTCGTCGCCAACGTCACCGTGGCCGGGCCGTTGCCATTGCCCTTCACGTCAATCGCACCACTGGCAATCATACCGGTTCCGGATATGATGTAGGAGTTGGAAAAGTTGTTGAATTCCAGCCCATAAAGTGCGGTCGAGGAGGGTGAAACATTGGCGTTCAAGGTGACGGTAATGTTCGTGCTGCCCGGAACCACGTTCGTGTCGTTAAATAGTGCGACATTGCCATCCTGCCAAGCCGTGAAGACTCCATTTGTTGTCCAATAGTTGGAGGTGTAGTTCCACGCTTCGCTGTTCGTGGTCCACACATAAGATGGGTTATTCGGCGAAACGGTGATGACAAGCGCAATTTCCCTGGCGGCGGCAATGTTGGTCACATAGCCGGAAACCCCGGCCGGAAGTGTCGCGGTCGTCGGCGGTGTGCCGGAGAGCCCGCCCATGTACGAAATCAAAGGATACGTTGCACGAAAGAACGAGCCGTTTGTGGCCACGACGTTGGGTGTGGCAGTGAAGTTCAGGTTTCCGGCCGACTGAATGGGAGCCACCGATGTGCTGGGCGTCGCCGATCCCCACAAGAAATCAACCTGGGGCGTTCCCGATTGGAAAGTCATGGAACCGCCGACGGTCCAAGTCTGGCCGGGGTTGGATATGCTGACAATGAGGTTAGGCGAACCGGCCGAACCATCCAACGTCGCCGGCCCGCTGGTCGAAGGCGTCACCAGATACAACGTGCCATTGCTGACCACCGTGCTGCCCATGTAGGTGTTGATCCCGTTCAAGGTTAATTGACCTGAGCCGGTCTTGTAAAATCCACCCGGACCGCTCAATACCTGGTCGAGCGTAATACCATACCCGTTCCCATTATTATCGGCGGCTTGGAAAGTGACGTTGCCGTTGAGCGTCCCCAACGTGATGGGTAGGGTCGAGGGAGAATGCCATGCCGCCAGTGCCCCGATCGTGCCGCCGGAGAGCGTGATCAAGTTTGTGGGAGCAAGCGTGCCGCCATTTTTAATACCGTCACCACCAAAGTTGCCAATGTAAAGAAACCCGCCGGAATTGGTCAAACCCGCCGTGCCGCCGCTGTAGGTTCCACTGCCGCCCATCTGGACACCGCCCCAGGCAAAGATAGTACCACCCGTCTGGTTCAATGCTGAAACTTCGTTGTTGGCGGATCCGCCGTTCGCTATGAAAATCGTTCTCGGAAACGACGTCGCATCAGAGCCAGAGGCCGGCCCCATGTTCAGCGTGCCGCCATATACGTTCAGCACCGATATGCTGTTGGCACCGCTGCTGCCGGGACGGGGAATGCCCAGCCCCACGTTGTTATTATGAGTACCGGTTTGATAATTCACCGTCGCCCCGTTTTGGATGTTCATGACCGCATTCCAACCCGAAAGGATGTTGCGACCGAGCGAAATATAATCGCTGGTGTGATTGAGGATGGTGTTCGCGCCATCAAAAGTAAGTTTACCGGTCTGATTATTAGGCTGTGAGCTTGAGGCGGAGCCGCGCGAGACGCCGATTAAAAGGGCACCGCTGGAATTCCACGTGCCGTCGGTTACCCGGACGTCCGCATCAACATAGGCCGTCCCATCTGCAATGGCGGTGGCGGTTGAATTGGAAATATAAAAAATACTCCCGTTGGTGCTGGTGTACGACGGCTGCCAGCCCGTCACCGCCCCGTTGATGTTGATGATTGAGGCGGGACCGTTGTCGCCGGCGCGAAGTTCTGCGACGCCATTGTTGCCGGTCAGGGCGGCCCCGGTCAGGTTATTGCTGAAAACCACATTGACTCCATTGCTGATCATCAACAGCGGAAGCGGACCGATGGTTAAATAAATGGGGCTGCCGTTGAATTGATAGCCGTTGGCATTGATGACCATGTTCGTGGCCGCAACCTGCCCGCCATCCACGGTCACCTGATATGTGCCGGCCGCAGCGCCCGGACCCTGAAATATGGCGCCACCTGAGCCCGCCGTCGTGCTGGTTTGTGACCAGCTCACATTTGCGGTGCCATTATACCAGTTGATGTTGGTGGAGGTGTTGATGTCCCATGCGCCGCTGGCGGGGGTGATCGGCGTTCCGGGGCTCGTGTTACCGGCGTCCCAAATTAAATTGACCGCCTGGGTTCCCGCCGTGGAAAGAATCAGCATGACCAGTCCTAGAAACAATCCGAATGCGCGGAATCGAATCGTATGGTCATTCAAGTTGAACAGGTTTTTTGTTTTCATCAGAGAGGTTTTGTTCGGGTTTCTTTCGGCAACTCAATCGGTTTCAAGGTTTCACCCGGCGGCGGCGCTCGTATGGACGAAAAAAAGATTTCGTCTGATTTATCGAGAACGTTCGTACAGGTGTTATTAAAAGATTAAGCGCGTTGCTGTTTCTTCGCTATCCCCGAAAGCGGGGATGTTTGAATCCATGGTGATGGTTTAGTTTTCGCAACCAGCAACCACCCGGATTTTTGAAAGTTTGTTATTAATATGTTAAAAGCCAGAGCGGAAGCGCCACCCGCTTCTCCGACCAACGACCGGCGAGGCCACGGTCAAAAAATTGTCATGAAAAAATTATTCGCCTTGTTATTCCTGGTCGGCTGCATCCATCTGGTTCAAGCACAAAACAAGCACAGCCCGTCATCCAATTTCCCCACTTACGAAGGCCGCGTGATGTGCGGTTATCAAGGCTGGTTCCGCGCGGAAGGCGACGGTTCCGGCGAAGGTTGGACACATTACAGCGAACACGGACAATTGACGGCGGCAACGCTGCACCCTGACTTCTGGCCGGACGTCTCGGAATACGAAAAGACGTATCCGACCGTGTTGAAAAATCAAGACGGCACACCGGCGCGCGTTTTCAGTTCGGTGGACCAGAGTACGACCGACTTGCATTTCAAATGGATGCAGGAATACGGCATCGACGGCGTTTTTGTTCAGCGCTTCTTCGGCGGATTACGAACACCCGAAGCCCGTAAAAAGAGCCGGGTGGTGTTGGAACATGCGATCATCGCCTCACAAAAATCCGGCCGCGCGATTGCCGTGATGTATGACCTTTCAGGACTTCGCGACCATGGCGAGGATTGTTCCGCGATCATTCAGGACTGGAAGGAGCTGGTGGATGATTTGAAAATCACGTCGCAGCCGACCAACAACTACCTTTACCATCGCGGCAAACCCTTGGTCGCCATCTGGGGTTTGGGTTTCCCGGATCGCGGTTACAACATCCGCGACATCGGCATCGACAAAGTGATTGATTTTCTCAAGCACGATCCGCAATACGGCGGCTGCTCCGTGATGCTCGGCGTGCCGACTTACTTCCGTGAACTAAAGATCGATACCAATCCTGATCCTTACCTGCATCAACTCATCGAGTCGGCGGATGTCGTCATGCCGTGGATGGTCCAGCGGTTCACGCCGCTCGTGCATCTCTTTGACACGTCACGCTACGAGGAGCAAGTGAAGGGAGACCTCGTGTGGTGCGCCGAGCATCACGTGGATTATGTGCCGTGTGTCTATCCCGGATTCAGCTGGTATAACATGCACGACCATGGCCGCGGCGATAACAACCTGCTTTATCCTTTGAATCAAATTCCGCGCCAGAAAGGACGCTGTTACTGGAATCTCATCAGCGCAGCGATCGATGCCAAGGCCGGAATGCTTTACGTGGCGATGTTCGACGAGATGGATGAAGGCACGGCCATCTTCAAATGCTCGAACCACCCGCCTGCCGGAGTCAAATTGTGCGATTACGAAGGTCTGCCGACAGATCACTATCTTTGGCTGACGGGCGAGGCAGGAAAAATGTTGCGCGGAGAAATCCCATTCACCGGGCAGATGCCGGCGAGAAGCCCGCAAATCAATGCCGCTGCGGCTTCAGCCATGTCTGCCGATTCCAAATAAGTTCCAGCCTCCCCGACCAAAACATGAAGAAAGTGCATTTGACCGCTTTGGGGTTGATCCTGGCCGCAGCGGTTTTCGCGCAAGACAATCCGCCCGCCTACAAAAATCCGGCGTTGACCGTGGATGAACGCGTGGCCGACCTGCTTGGGCGCATGACGCTTGAGGAAAAAGTCCGGCAGCTCGACATGTATTACGGCAGCGAAAGTCTGCTAGATAAAAAAACCCAGACCATCGACGATCACACGCATGCCAAACCGGACGCGGAGTTTGATCCGAAATTTGCCGAAACGAATCTCGGCGATCTCGGCGCCGGTTCCATCCATGACCTGTATCCAAGCCCACACCTCTACAACCAGATCCAGGGCTGGGTGATTAAAAACAACCGTCTTGGCATACCCGCCCTTTTCATCGAGGAGGGGTTGCACGGCTACATGGGCTATGGCCAGACGGTTTTTCCCCAAAGTGTGAATCTGGCCTCGACCTGGAATGTTGACCTCGCCCAAAAAACCGGCGCAGCCATCGCCGCCGAAGCCCGTGCGGACGGTGTGGACATGATCCTCGCGCCGGTGCTGGATGTGGCGCGCGATCCGCGCTGGGGCCGCGTTGAGGAAGATTTCGGCGAAGACCCGTTTTTGTCGGGCCAGATGGGATTGCATTACGTTCTCGGAATGCAGGGTGATTCCCTGGCGACGGATCATACCTGCATTGCCGAACCGAAGCACTTTGCCGGACATGGCGCCCCGGAAAGCGGCATCAACACCGCACCGGTCCACGCCGGCGAACGCGAAGTCCGCAGCGTGATGTTGAAAAGTTTTGAACCGGCCATCCGTGAAGGTCAGGCAATGAGCGTGATGGTGGCGTATCACGACATCGACGGCGTGCCCTGCACCGGCAATCCATGGCTATTGCAAAAAGTGTTGCGCGGCGAATGGGGGTTTCAGGGCTTCACACTCTCAGACCTTGGCGCGATTGGCCGGCTGTACAAAGACCATCACACCGCTGCCACGCCCGCTGACGCCTGCCGCCAGGCGCTCAACTCCGGCGTGGACATGCAGTTTTACGATTTCAGCCACGACGTTTTTCAAAATGCGATCATTGACGGCGTCAAAAACGGGCTGGTCTCGCAGACAACGCTCGATGCGGCGGCTGCAAGAATCCTACGTGTAAAATTTCTGCTTGGACTTTTCGATCATCTATTCGTGGACGAGGCGCTTGACGCCAAAGTCCGGCGCTCACAGGAGCATTTGGATCTTTCTCTTGAAGTCGCCAGGCAATCCATGTGTCTGTTGAAAAACGAAGACCATTTGCTGCCGCTCAAAAAGAATTTAAAGCGCATCGCGGTCATCGGCCCGAATGCCAATACCACGCGGATCGGCGATTACACGGAAGCCGCCACGGAAGGTCCCGGGTACGGAATACTGGAACAAATCTCAAAGATCGTTTCTCCAAAAACAGAAGTCAGTTTTGCTGACGGCAAAAACATCAAAGCTGCGGTTGCACTGGCGAAAAAGTCCGACATGGTCATCCTTGGCCTGGGCGAGGATCAAAAAATTTCCGGCGAAGGCCATGATCGGTCCGATTTGGATTTGCCCGGCAATCAGGAGGCTTTGCTTGAGGCGGTGATGAAAACCGGCAAATCGGTGGTGCTCGTTCTACAAAATGGCCGGCCGTTGACGATTGCGTGGGCGGCGGAACATGTTCCGGCGATTCTTGAAGCATGGTATCCCGGCGAGTTCGGCGGGCGTGCTATCGCGGAAACACTGTTTGGCGACAACAATCCCGCGGGACGGCTCGATATTTCCTTTCCAAAAAATGTCGGCCAGTTGCCTGTGTTCTATAATCATTTCCCGTCCAAGAACAACAATTACATTCAGGGCGACGATTCACCGCTGTTTGTTTTTGGATTTGGGTTGAGTTACACCACGTTCAAATACGACGACTTGAAGGTGGCCACACCCGCCGCCAGCAGCACCGAAGATGTTCTCGTATCGTTCGACCTGACCAACAAGGGCAAATACGATGGCGATGAGGTTGCCCAGGTTTATGTCCGCGAAACCACAGCCAGCGTTGCGACTCCGGCAAGGGCGTTGAAGGCCTTTTCACGCGTTCATTTGAATGCCGGCGAAACGAAATCCCTGACGCTGCATGTCAAACAAAGCGATCTCGAAGTGTGGGGAGCGAGCCAGGAATGGAAGCTGGAGCCGGGAGAATTTACCATCTGGGCTGGCGGCAGTTCCGATGCGAGCTTATCAGCGAATTTCAATTTGAAATAATCACGTCCCCGGCCCTGGATTTCGGCATCACCTGCAACCGCGTGAGCTTGCCGTTTTCAACATGGCCTTCCACTGTGGTCTGATAAGGAGCATGGAGTTTGAAATCCGCCGACCAATCTCCCGGCCATGCGGGCAAAAGCCGGATGCGCCGGCCGTCACACTGCATGAGCATGTTTTGCAGCGTAATCATGCCGGAGCCGCCGTTATCCAGATCTGGAATCCAATCACCGCCGGCTTTCCAAAACCAGGGAAATCGCTCGTCGCCATAGTCAGTAAATTCCGAGGTCACGGCCTTTTTGGCCTCTCCGGTCAGTCCCAGAATGGATGACTCCGTTCCGTCCTGCCCCCAGCAGGTGATGAAATGAAAACGTCGGGCAGCAAAGGTGTCCTGCGCCAGTTTTAAATCCGGTTTGCCCACGCCGTAAAGACGGTAGGGAAACGCGACATACAACTCGGGATTTTCCCCGTTCTTCGTCGACCCATATTTTTCCGCCGGCAGAATCGTGGGCAGGCCATTGCTGTCGCCGAGTCCATCGGGCGGCAATTTCCCGTTCGATGTCTTACCAAGGGAAATGGGCGGCAAATCGCCCAATGTTTTCTTCCAAAAGTCCCGTTGCTTCGACGATGTAAATTTATGCGGCAACTCCAGCAATCGCGGAATGACACTTTTTAGTCCGGCGATGTCCGGCGTGGGATTCACCGCATCGAGTTGATACGTTTCCAACGATTGAACCGGCGTCATGCGAATCTTGCCTTGCGGATCGCGCGGCCAGTGATCGGCATAGTAAGTGATGATGGCATCCGCGAATGGTACCGCTTCACCGGCATAACGCGGATCCTGAGTGCAGTCATAAGCGTCCAGCATTTGCGCAATGACCTCGAGCGTGCCTTGGATGTGATAGCGCTGCCACGGGCTTTGTAATTCATTGGAGGTGTTGTTCCAACCGAAATCGTTCAGATTCGGCAGCCCCCAGAACAGCATGGTTTCCGGCAAGGAAGCGCCGGCATGATGGAAATAGATTTGGGTCCGGTCCTTCGCCAGCGGCAAGGCTTTCAGATACATTCCGAACCACGGCTCAAGCAAATCAAAGTCACCGGTTGCCACCAGCGGCCAATAAAGCAGACGGTTGTTCTGGTTCCAATAGGAATTACCCCATTCGCGGAAATCCGGATTATGATTTTTTTTGTTCGAGTCGCGCTCATCGTCCGGCACATCGTCGCCAACGGTAAAAAGCCCCCCGTTGAACTTGACCGGAAACGCGCCACGGGAAGAGCAGGCCATCATATATCGCTGCATCAAGTAGCCTTGGGATACGTTGACCGCCTCCGGTGTGCCGGTGACATGAATCCAACTGCGATCCCAGAAATTGCTCCACCACGATTCATGCTCCTGCCAGGCCGGCTTCACGTCCACACTTTCTGTTTTGCTTATCAATAAGTCCAAATTTGCCTTCCAGTTCTCCGTGGAAACGCTGTCCGGCTGGGTGAAAGCAACCAAATCGAGCCGGAAATTTTTTATTGGCGTGGAAGACTTCAAAGTTTGGTCGTCCAAGTTCGTCAAACCGGCACCGGTCATTTCCGCGCCGAAGCAACGATGCAGGAGCGGGTCGGGATATTTCGCCAGCAGCGATTCCAGATGTTCCTGTTGAAAAACAACCGGATAAACACTGGCCTGGTTGAAATGACACCAAGTCACACCGTTGGTGGTGGCGGGAAAAATTGTATCGGGCTCAAATTCCAGTTTCGGGAAATGTCCGCCATACTCAAAGAGCCCGCCGCGATCCGGCGACGGAACTGACATAGGACGGCTATTGGTGCGCCATAGTTCCAATCCGGCCTGAGCCGTCACCGGATTTTCCAGAACCGCCTCAATGTGCACGACCGGATGGTTTGCATCAACCCAGACGCGCAGACTGTTCGCACCAGTCTTGATTTCCACCGAACCATTTTTTAACTCCAGCACCTGAGAAAAGCTGGCAGTACCGGCGAACGGATTCGATTCCAGATGAACCCGTACGCGGCCAAGCTTCACCAGTTTTCCGACCTCCGTCCAAGCATCCGACTTGGCGAGGAGCAGGACAAGGTCACCGTTCTGTTCCGTCCAAATATTGGCGGCGATGTCTCCATTGCCGACCGGCATGGAATCGTTTTCGTTGGTCCCAAGAGTCGACCAGGCCACGTCATTCGGCACAACGAATTCGTCCAGGACATTTTGTTCCGCCGCCGCGGAGAAACAAATCGGAAGAAGCGCCAAAAGTGCAAAACGTGATTTCATAATGATCTTCAGATTATGGCTGCAAATAATGGATCAGGTTCATCAACAGGCGGCGGGCGATGGGATCGCTCCTACCGGCTTCGAGATTCAGTTCGCTGGCAATCAAACGCCCTTTGCCGATCTGCAACTCAACCAACGGAGCGCCACTGTACTTTGTGATTTCGGACGGTGTCTTCAGGTAGCCGTGAAAGTCACATTGATCGGCCAAGGCAGAGATGTCAGCGCGACCGGAAACAATTTCATAAACGCCGGCGCAGGCTGCCGGCAGATTTCTTCCACCCCGGTCAAACCAAGCGGTATCGAGCGGCTCGATCCCGGAAAATACAGGCGATTCAGGCATGTGCATCGTGACAATCTCCCCTGCCCTTGCTCTAAACAACTTTACCTGCTCGGGAAACAGTTCCGGCAAAGCCATGCCGGGATGCAGCATGAGAACTGAGCCGCCCCGGCATACGAAATTTGTCAGTTGTTCCATTTCAGCCGGCGACAACTGGATCTGGTTCAAGTTTCCGACAATCAACAAACTTTCCGGATTCACAGCCGCAACCGAATCCACGCCGGTCACTGCCAGCCCGGATAAACCGTCAACTGGATGCTTGCCGGGATTCCACAATGAGAGTGTTGCTGCTGTCGCCGGTTCACCCCTTGACCAGTCAGGGGTTGCGATCACCACGTCGTAGCGGTTTTCGGAAATGATTTTTCCGGCCGACTCCAATTTCAGGACCAACTGCCCGTCCGTCCGCGGCGCAGGTAAATTACGAGGTGTTTTGAAATCCACATCCAGCCAGCCATTCTCATAATAATTCACCTCGGGCGCCTCAACCTTTCCTTGGGACAAAACCTGGCCGTCATATTGAAACTCCCAAATTAGATGGCTTCCAGATGGAATCGCCTGGTAGGTTTCCGAATCGTTTACGATACATACCCGCGCGTGAAAGTTCGTGTCGGAATAGAAATGCCGATCAAACAACTCGGCGCTGGCCAGAACCGGTTGCAAGGCTGACTGCAAAGCGTAATAGGCAGGCCATGGCTTCATACGGCTGGCTGACCAGGGAGATTGGAACCAGGTGAAATATGAAAAATAGAGAATACCGGCGGCGCTTTCATGACTGGTCCGACGTAGCGTTTCGGCCAGTTCCTTGGTCATAAACGCCTGCCGGTTCAGGAAAATGGCCGGATCCGCATTCTCATACGCGTCATCACCGACAAGAGCCTGCGGTGTGTAATGTTTGAAAAGGTAGAAGCGCGCCGGATGGCCGTCGTCATTATTCGGATACCCGGTGGACATTTCCTGGCTGATCAGCGGTCTGCCCGGCGTATTGTATTTATTTAACTGGCCGTCGTAGTAATGAAAAAACGACTCGTTATACCAACCGAAGTAACGGTGGAGATCGTCCACATCTCCATCATCCAGATTTTTGGGTTTGACCACTGATTCATAACCCTTTTGTGTTTCCTGTCGCACATAGGATGAGTCTGGCACCACCGGACGCGTGGGATCGGTTGCGCGCATGGCCTTGATGGTTTCGTCGAGTATCCCCCACTTGTTCTTCAGCCGCTCCGGATTATCTTCGTCGAACTGCTCGAATTTCATCTCGTTGTTGACCGTCCAAAGTAGAATGCTCGGGTGATTCCGGTATTCCCGCATCAACGAGATAAATTCATCGCGCCAGATATTTATCAGCTCTTTATCCGGCGGCTCGCCTTCCAACATCAACCATGGCCAGGTGCCTTCAAATGACACTCCCATGCCCGTTTCGTCGGCCGCATCCAGCCACGTCGTGGTGAAAGGCACGATATGTGAGCGGGTCACGCTCACATTGCCTTCACGCGCCTTTCGCATGAAATCGCGGGCCAGTTCCCCGTCATTCGGCATCAGGGTGTTGGGAAAGGGATTGGCGCCGCGCAACCAGAAAGGCCGGCCGTTCAATAAAAACCGGCTGCCATCCACGGTAAAGGTTCTGAAACCAAAACGCGTGTGATAAACGTCAACCACCTTGTTGCCCACACTCAACGTAGTCTCGAGATTATAAAGGTTCGGCTCGGCCGGGGACCAAAGCTTCGGATTCACCAAAGGCGTCGTCAGCTTCAGATGGTGGGTCGTCGCGGCTTCAACGTTGATTTCGCTGCTAACCGAATTGGAGCAAAGGATTTCACCGTTTGGAACGGAGGAGATGGAATAATCCAACCTGGCCGTTGCCGGCTGCGATCCGTTGTTCGCTATTTCAAAATCCATGTGCGCGCCATGCAGTCCCGGATTGACGAAGCAATCGGAAACATGAACCGGCGCCGTCTCGACGAGCGTGACCGGCTGCCAGATGCCCGCCGTGTCCTCCTGAAACATTCCGTGCGGCAAGGAATGGAGCATGGACGAGGTCACTTCTACCGTCACCGCCACGCTTTCGACTTTATCGGCTGCTTGATTTTCTGAAGCCGGCCGGCCGATGACATGGACGACGACCATGTTGCGCCCCGGCCGGATGGCTTTGGTGATGTCGCATTTTACCGGACCGAACATGCCGGTATGTCCCCCGACTTCAATCCCGTTGACCCATACCTTGGACACTTTGGCGATGGCGTTGAAGGTCAGCTCGAAATGCCGGTCGCCGATGTCCGCCGGAAAATCCAGATAATGCCGATACCAGGCGGCGTCGGTTTTGCGCCAATCAAAGGTATAGGAATCACACTTTTTGATCCGCTGGACGTATAGGCTTTCCGCCACGCCCTTGGTCTTTGAAAATTCGTCCAGATCGGGAAAACCCTTTTCGCCGTGCAACCAGGACAATGCCGGCGTCCAGAACGACGGTACCTGCATGACGTGCCATGCTTGATCGTCGTAGTCTGATTGAACCGGCAACTCGCCGGCAGAGAGTTGGTAGTCCGGCATGAACAGCCAGTTTCCATCCAGCGAAACCTCCTCGCGCGGCGAGGTCGGACTTGGAATTGTCCCGGGCGAATATTCGGAGCGTGCTTGTTTGCGCAAACTTTCCTTGTCCGCAGCCGGAGGCAACCAATGCTCGTCGCCGATTGCGCGACAGGCTTTTTTGTCCTGCTCGTCCAAAGCCTTCACACGCAAACCGGAAAACTCGGCCGGCAGCCAGCCGCCGCCCAATAAAATGCTCCCGGTATTCCACAGCGGATGCCGGTCTTTGATATTGAGCCGTGGCAGCTTTTCGTCATTTAAAAAGATTTGAATCCGGTTTCCCAGGATCACGACCCGCAGGCCATACCAGATGCCGGGCACCGGCTTGAAATCCAGCGGAGCGATGCCAAGAAACTCCATCCCGCCATCAGGCGCATAACGCGCAAGGTAAAGGTCGTTGTCATTTCCGCCGCGCAATGCGAAAACGTACCGGCTGTCGCGGTCGCGAAAGCGAAAGCCCGCCCAGATCTGCACCTGTTCCACGCCCACAGGCGTTCGGGCTTGGAAGGAAATTTCCGCGTCGTCCAGTTTCTGGTCGCAGACCGCATAACCACCTTCGATTGTCGCCGAATTGGATTCGGCTTGGAAATGCGTCCGTCCGACGAGCGACCATTCTCCCGGCCAGTCAGCAGGCGATTGAATCACCCTGCTCGTCGTTGTTGCAGAAAATGCTGGAACTAATGACAAACCCAACAAGAAGGTGGCGGAGTAAATCGCCAGACGGCGACCAGCAATTTTGGCCAGGTGCATCGGTAGTTGATCAAAGTGTATCCACCAATTTTAGGCGCACAAGCCCCGGCCGTACACCCCCGCTTTCGGGGATGGTTGGGACTTTAGGATTTGCATAAAATACTTCTTCATAAAAGGGGATTTCTGCCAATACGCCCAAGGCAGACGTCTCAGTTGATTACATTTGTAAGAGTGAAACAGTTTTTTTTAATTACGTTATTGTTCTTTGCTGTCGCTGCCGATGGACAAGATTTAAGTCCGGGTACCAACCACGCGGCCAGTCCGCTGGAAACGAGCTTGGCGGTGACGAACGGTCCGGCGGTGGATCGCTCGACGCTTTACGGCAAGGTGATGTGCGGCTATCAAGGCTGGTTCGGCACTCCCGGAGACGGCAGCCCGGAAAATGACTGGCGCCATTGGACAAAGTCGCGCGGCCCATTGACCGATGGCAATGCCAAGGTGGATTTGTGGCCGGACACTTCGGAGCTTTCTCCGACAGAACGATTTCCAACCGGTTTTAATCTGCCCGATGGACACCCCGCCGAGGTTTTTAGCTCATATGTCAAACCGACCGTGCTCCGGCATTTCCGCTGGATGCAGGAATACGGCATCGACGGCGTGTTTGTTCAGCGCTTCGCCGTCGGCCTGACGGGGGCCAGAAGTCTGGACCGCAACAACACGGTTCTGGCCAATTGTCGCGAAGGCGCGGAAACCTACGGTCGCACCTATGCCGTCATGTATGACCTGTCCGGACTGCCCCGCGGGCATATGTCACAGGTCATGGACGATTGGTGCCACCTAAGAAACCAGATGGGCATCAGCAAAGACCGGACTTATCTATTTCATCACCAAAAGCCGGTCGTCGCCATTTGGGGAATTGGCTTCAATGATCACCGGGATTATACATTGGAAGAATGCCGGCAACTGATCGAGTTCTTCAAAAACGATCCCGATGCCGGAGGTTGCACCGTCATGGTGGGTGTTCCGGCCCATTGGCGCGAATTAAATGGCGATGCCGTGAGCGACCCGCAATTGCTTAAAATTATCAGGATGGCGGACATCGTCAGCCCGTGGACCGTGGGCCGATATGCGGACCTGAACGGAGCCAAAACATACGCGGACACGATGCTCGAGGCCGACACCTCTTGGTGTCAGGCACATAAACTCGATTACATGCCCGTCGTGTTTCCGGGCTTTAGCTGGCACAACATGTATGGCGATCCTCCCAACCAAATTCCGCGTCTGCGCGGTCAATTTCTTTGGTCACAGTTTTGCTCGGTTAGGCGCGCCGGCATCTCGATGGCCTACGTGGCGATGTTTGATGAAGTGGACGAAGGCACGGCCATATTTAAGTGTTTAAATGAAGTTCCCTTGGGGCATGAATCCCAATTTGTCACTTTTGAAGGATTGCCGAGTGACTTTTATTTGAAGCTGGTCGGCAAAGGCACAAAGTTGATTCGCGGCCAAATTCCGCTGACAGCACAGGTTGACAACGGCATCCTTTCCCCGCCGACCAAGGAAACAATGGCGGCTCGAAAAGAGTCTTCGGAATAACCCACTCGCAACCCATCACTCATCACAATTTTGGTCGGATTTGGTTGGATTTACTCGGATTCAGGGAATCACTCTCATCCTCAGCTTTTTGGTTTGATTTACCTTGATTCAGCCCGATTTCGAGCTTTTTTGGAACCCTGAACCCTTTAACCTGAAACCTTTTTTGGTCGGATTTGGTCGGATAAACCTCACCCACTGCCCAGCACCAGGTTGGTGCCGGCTCGGACCTGGTAAGACCGGTCTCGCCGGCGGTAGGGATGGCCTCCCGCATGCGGGACGTCCGCGACCGAGCGCAGTCGAGGTCGCAAAGAACGCCTTGCGCCATGACCATCCGAACTCATCACTTGTCACGCCGTAGCCTTGGCGAAGGCGGACACGTCACTCGCCACTTCGTGGCTATGTCAAAGAACAAACACTAAAAAGCTCCACTCTGCGGCTTTTTAGGCTCACCGCACCGACAAATAATATGATGTCACAGTTTACATTTGTCAACATTAATTGTATACCTTGTTTATGTGGTTTGAACCGCCAATACAGCTTCCATTTTTGTGCGGCATTTGCCTCATTCAGATTGCTGAACATCAAAGGCGTTTCTTTGCATAGCTACCGGTATGCGTGGCAGAACGGGCAAAGACCGCAGGAATGCCGGAACGGTTTGCGATGGAGAACTTAGGCCATAACAGCAAAGCGGTTCATCGGGCGTGAGCTAAGAAGGCATTTGTAAAAATTCCCTCGCTTAAGGAATACGAAAAACGCACATCACGGGCCTATGGGGCTGCGGGAAATTCAAACACAATATCTAAACCTTGTTTTTTTGCCTTATCGTAATCAGAAAATTTAAAAGGAAGCTCAATTTTCGAACCAAGTGCAGCCGCGTAAATGTGTTTACAAGGTAGTCGACGGTCAAGAAAATCTCCACACTCACAGCGGTTGAGCGCGACTTCATACTCATGAACCGTCCAACCGCTTGAAGTCGTTTCTGTGACGCCTTTTTCCTCATAGTAAATCAAATATGCCCGGTATTGACGGTTGCGTTGAATGCCTGATGCGTGAATTGCCGATGCCCACCCACCCCATTGTGATGGGTCTTCTGAAAGGCCTTGAAGTTTCAGCGTTTCTTCTTTTGATAGGAATCCGGCCAAACTATGTCTGGCGTCGCGGTCCAAGTATTTAGCCTCAAGGAGACCAAGCTCTATCGCGAGCCTGTAGATGTGCATACATGGCTTAAAACTATTACGCCGATTTTGGCCAGCGAAATTGAAATCCTTGCAATCGCATTCACACAATGTTGCTGTGTTTTTTGAGTTGCGCTTGGTGTCAAAAAAGACACCACGTGGCTCTGATGGGTCAAATTGTATTATCTCAAGATTCCGCGCTGACTTTTGCCGGTTAATCTGCTGCGTAGTCGAATTCTCAACCTCGTTTTGGAAATCCCATTTATCAAGCATATGCAACCTCAGATATTCTCAATAGATCGTATTATGTATGTACAGTTGGTGGTATTGAGAGGTTTCTTGCAAGGTTTTCTTTTGCCAATGCTGGGTTAAAGCGTTAGTCACCTTGAACAGCCATATCCGGTCTTTGGCCAATTCCTGAATTTCCAGAGTGGCGAAATATTGACGCTATTTGGCTGAGGATTACCAAACGGCTTAAGCGGACGCGCCGCCACCAACACCGGCACATCATGCGGCTGGCAATTGAGCACCCATGCTACTTCCCCCGGCCATCCCCGAAAACGGGGAATGCCCGCTTCACGCCGATGATGCAATATTACCGGATAGCCACCACGATTATGCATTTATTGCCCTCGGTTCACCTCCGATTGTTCCCCTGCCTGATTTCCCTCGCGATGGCCTGTTCCGCCTTCGATGCTCAAGCCGTTACCTTGATCTGGGATAGCAACGGCTCGACCACGCCAAATCCCTCCGATGGCGGCGGCTATTGGGAAGCCACGGGACACTGGTGGAACGGCAGCGCGAATCAAAATTGGGCCGACGCCAACGACGCCGTCTTCGGCACCGGCACCGGCACGACCGGGGCCTATTTTGTGACAAACAACTCCGCCCTGGTGCAGCCCAACTCGGTGACCCTCACCAATCCCGGGAGCTACACCATCACCGTTGACGGCACCAATGCCGGACAGGTGTCGTGGACCGCACCCTCGGGCGGCATCGGCAGCGCATCGAAGGGGCTTTGGATCGGCACCAATGTGACCGCCCGCATGGACGTTCCGTGGCAGGACGTCAACGGCTCGGATATTTTCCTCGGATCGAACAGCATGCTGGTTTTTTCCAAGGGTTCCGCCGGCAATGGAACTCCCCTTTTCAAGGGCTCCGGCGCGGCCGCCAGCACGGTCTATGCGACCAACGGCCTTTGGGGCGGCAACAACGGCTCTCAATTTCCCGCCACCTTTGATTTGTGCGGCGCCACCTTAAACATCAGCGGTGCCGCGACCATCAATGCCGGCAGCCGCTTTGACATCGGACGCCCTGTCACCGGCGCGCCGGGCAGCGATGGCATCGTCAATGTCGGCAACGGCGGACAATTCACCGTGAACGCGAGCCTCAATGCGGACCCCAACGCGAACCTCCAGATTTCGCGCGGCGCGCCGGGCACGCTCAATGTGCAGACCGGCGGCCTGGTCAGCACTCTGAGCAGCGGCAGCTCAGGGCGGGTCTTGTTGATTCCGGATTCCGGCAGCCAGGCAACGCTGAACATGTCCAGCGGCACGTTGAATGTGGGCACCGGCCCAGGCGGCGCACCGGGCGTAAGCACGTTGAGCCTCAACACCATCACATTGATGGCCGGAGCGATGTCTTACGGCAGTTCAGCCTCGGCTATATTCAATTTGTCCGGCGGACAGGTGACGGCCAAGGGAATTCAAATCGGTTCCTCCAGTGGAACATTTTCTTCGAATCCAACCAATCAGATCAACATCACCGGCGGCACCCTGTTTCTGGATAGTTCGAACATCAATATTCCCAAGGTCACCGGCGCAAATTACGCCTTCAATGTTTCCGGCGGCACCATCGCCGCCATCGCCAATTGGTCGCCCGCATGCAACGCGTCGATGAACCTGACCAACGTCAATGGTAACATCACTTTTCAAGCAGCGGATAACAACGGTAATTCTGTTAACATGGCCATCGTCGGCGCCTTGAGCGGCTCCGGCGGCTTCAGAAAGACTGGCGGCGGAACCTTGACGTTAACGGGAACCAACACTTTCAGCGGCTTCACCGAGATTGATGGCGGAACCGTCCTGATAAATGGCAACGGCGGCCTTGTGGGAACCAGCGGAATTAATATCACCAACAATGCCACTCTTGCCCTGCTGAACAGCGCCAGCGCAAATCAAACCAACCGGCTGAACAATTCCTCTGCCATCACCTTGAACGGCGGGGCGTTTCAATTCCTAAACGACGGAAGCACCGCGAGCTTCAGCGAAACAGCCGGACCTTTGATCATCAACTCCGGCATCAACGTGGTTTCAGTTTTTCCTGCGACCAACGGCCAGACTTCAGCCCTGATCTTCACCGCCATGACGGACAACGGCGGCTCGGTCGATTTCCAGATGAGCAGCGCCGGCACCAGCCAAAACAAAGTCTACTTCATATCACCGCCAACACTGGGCAGTTGGATCACGGTTAATGGCGGTCCAGCCGCCTACGATTCCGTAAACGGACTCCACTCCGCCGTGACCTACACGGACATTGCCGCGCTCGGCTCCACCATCACCAACGCCCCGGCTGGCAACGTGCGCATCAATAGCACCGGCAGCGGCGGCAATATTCAACTCGCCTTGAATCCAACCGTGATCAACAGCCTGCAACAAAACACCACCACGCCCGCCACGGTGGACACCACGGGCAAGACGTTTCAATTGAACCAGATTTCCGTCAACGCCGGTTCGCAGTCGCTGGCGATCGGCACCGCGCCCGGCAATGGCGTTTTGGTTGCCGGCACCACCGGCGGCAACCTGACGCTGCTCAACAACAGCAGCTATTTGCCGGGCCTCGTCATCAACGCTTCACTGGAAGATAATTCCCTTTCCTCCTCGCTGACCGTGCTGGGCAGCGGCACCGTGACTTTGGCCTCGCCAAACAACACTTACAGCGGTGGAACCACCATCAGTAACGGCACGCTCGCCGTCACCACCGGAACGATGGCGACGATGCTTTACACCAATATCGGCGGGACATTGTCAGTGAATGCCGGCACACCAGGAACGACCTTGCCCATGAATGGTTTCACCTTCGGCGGCAGCGGCCCGCAACTCGCCTTTAACCTCTCCAATGAAGCCACCAATTCCTCCACGCCGATCATCTCGGTGAATGGAAATTTGAATTTGAACGGCGACGTTCATGTGAGTGTGACCAACCCGGTGCAGGGCACGACGATCCTGCTTCAATACACCGGCACGCGCAACGGTTCCGGGCGGTTTCTCGACGGTAATTTGCCCGCCGGCGCCGGCATTGTGGACGACCCGTCGGGAAAAACGGTCAGCGTCATCTATTTTTCCGGCCCCACGGTGATCGTGCCGCCGCTCAATACCAACCAGATCGTGGTGGCCGTCGCCACCCCGCAACAATACGGCGCGGTGGGCGATGGCGTGACCGATGACAGCGTCGCGTTCCAAAACGCACTCAATGCGGTGTACAACCCCGGCGGCCGCGGCGGCGGCGTGCTGTTTGTGCCGGCGGCGACCTATGTGTTTTCCAATAGCATCACCATTCCCGCCGGAGTGACGGTGCAGGGCGACTGGACCGATTGGTCGCAAACCAACAATGGTGTCATCGGAACGCTTTTCAAGATCTATGCCGGTGCCGGTCAGAGCAACGGTACGCCGTTCGTCACCATCAACGGCGGCGCGTTGAAAGGCGTTTCCATCTGGTATCCGAATCAAAACCCGTCCGCCATCACGCCGTATCCTTTCACGATCTACATTCCCTATGACGATGGGGTGGTTCAGGACGTGGCCTTGATCAATTCCTATCAAGGCATCCAGACCTATAACTGCGCCAAGCACGTCATCTCGGATGTCTTTGGTTCGCCGCTCTACATCGGCATCCAGGTGGACGCGGAATACGACATCAGCCATCAGGAAAACGTCCGCTTCTCGCCGGACTTCTGGCCCGAATCGCAACTGCCCGGCGCGCCCGCCATCGGCGGACCGCACGCGACCTGGATGCGCGCCAACGGCATGGCCGAACACTTGTACCGCTGCGACGGCGAAAACTGCATGGATGTCCAGATCAGCGGCTACAACATCGGGTTCGATGCGCTGGTCAGCGTCAACGGCTCGCCGGACGTTTCGTTTTACGGCGGCTACATCAGCAATTGCGCCACGGCCTATCTCGATGGCTCCGGCGGCGGCAACACCGGCGAGGAGTTCACGTACTTCACGCTGGACGGCGACGTGGCCGTGGAACGCTCCACGAATCTCGATGCCTCGGCTTACTTTCACACCTGCCAGATCACCGGCCACCACGGCCGGGCCATCCACCAGACCGGCGGCAATTCCTCGACGATGCAATTCCAGGATTGCAATGTCACCGGAACCGTCCAGGTGGACGGCGGCATCGCCAACTTCGTCAACTCCAGTTTTACCGTGCTCGCGACCAGCAACCATTGCGCGATGGCCTCCGGCGCCATCTACGCCGCGTTCACCGGCTGCACCTTCACTCCCACTCAAAAAATCAGCAACGCCGCCGATGCGCGTCGGCTGGTGATCGACGGCCGGCGTTCGATCACGAATGCATTTCCGCACGTGAATTGGGCGGATATTCAAACCGATCTGGCCACGCGCCGTCCGGCGAAATTGGACCTGTTTTTTGCCACCAACGCCGTCGGTGACGGCACAAACGACGATACGGCGGCGATTCAGTCTGCGTTGAATATCGCGGGTGCGAACGGCGGCGGCATTGTTTATTTGCCGCCCGGCGAATACAGATTGACGACCACGCTGGACATCCCCGGCGGCGTGGAGTTGCGCGGCTCGTTTCCTTCGCGCCATCCGGCCTCGTTGTACAACGGGCAATTCGATGTCACGATGCTCCAGCCCTACGGCGGCATCGGCACCACGAACGGGCCGCCGGCTATCGCGCTGGAAGCGAACGCCGGCGTCGTCGGCCTGTCGCTCAGCTACGAACTGCAGACCACGAACATCACGCTCTACCCTCCGACCATCCAGGGCCGCGGGCCAAATATCTACGCCTACGGCATCGAATGCCCCAACGCCTATTGGTATGTGGACCTGAACACCTACACCTGCACGAACCATCTTTTTTATGATGTGAACGGCTGGGCTTTGCAAAATGGATTCATCATCGGCAACGGCTCCTGCGGCTCCATCGTGCATTGCATGGCCAACTCGAGTTACTGGGGCGAAAATTCCGGTTCGGCCAGCATCTACGCTTCCTCCTGGGAAACGCCCGTGGAGAACTATGTGCAGTACAATTCGGAGTGGTTTCTGCTCGGTGATTGCAGCGAACTGATGGTGAAAAATTTTGAGATTTTCTCGCACACCTTCATGCACTGCCTCACGCAAAACGGCAGCGGCCCGCGCATCAACGGCATCCTGACCATGTGCGATGGTTCCATCGAATGTTTTCGCTTCGAGTCCGCGTCCAACACCCTGGTCAACATCGTTAATCCCGAATGGATGGTCACCAGCACGAGTTATGGCACCACCAATTATCCTCTGACCGGCTACGGCGTCATCAGCACGACCAATTTCCAGGGCAAGGCCCGTTTCTTCAACGCGCCGCTCTGGGGCGCGCGCGCGTGGGACTATGTCATCCAGGGCGGCGACGTGGGCTTTGAACTCACGCACGCCGGTTACTTGAGCACCTTCGGCTCCCGCGTTGACGGCGGCGTGGCCCATTTCATCAACAACGGCTGGGAAGGAAACATCTCGTCGTCTTATGTGATTCCCTTCAACTCCACCAGCAACGGTGTCCCGGGAAAGCTTTCGGAGATCATCGGCTGCTACGCCTGGACCGGCGTCACCAATTCCCTCGTCAACACCGGCAATCCCGTCAACCAGTGGGGCAATTTCGGCATCAACACCTTGGTGACGCAAACTCCCTTTGTGGTGTCGCCGATCAAATTACTGCTCGCCTCCGTCGGGCAAAACATCACGCTCACCTGGACGAACAGCATGGGCGCTTTCAACCTGTGCTCGTCCCCCAGCCTCTCCTCGCCCGTCTGGAGCCCGCTGACCAACACCCCCTACTTCGCCACCAACCGCTGGACCGTCACGAACACCGTCAGTTCCTCCGCCCAGGCTTTCTACCGCCTCCAGCAATAGCTGGCATACAAAAACCGGCGGCTGGATGGAGCCCGGAGCATTCGAAGAAATAAAAACAACCATGGCTATTCCCTCTCCTAGCGGGAGAGGGTCAGGGTGAGGGAGAGCGCGCGGCCATCACTACATATTTAAAAAAATGTTAACGGCTTTACTCCGGCTGGCTGCTCCATTCCTTGTTGTCGAACATCGGGGTGCTAATCGCTGCCGGTGCCGAATATCCGTTACCCAGGGTGCCGGAAAATATTCCGTAAAACTGCCCCCACGTCAGCGCGCTCGGCAGTGACGGCGCGGAATGACCGTCCGCATAAATGATATTCACCCGCTTGTTGTGCTTGTCATACGCCTCCACCAACCGGGCTCCCTTGGCTATGATCGGGTCCGCCGCCCAGACGATGTCCAGCCACGCTGCATCGCCCATCAAGGTGCCGGCTGAGCAATTGGCCGGGTCGGTCGATCCGCTCGAATCCGTGCTCAGCACGATATCGGTCGGCCGGGTGGCGGTCGCGATTTTGAACGGCTTGTTTTGATAGGAGCCGGGTGAAACGGGAACGCCAAAGATACCCAATTCATTGAAGTTGTAGGAAAGAAAGCCGGTGATGCTGGGATCAAAATTTCCGGGCGCGGACGTATAGGTAATACCTCGCTGCCGCTTGGGGCAAACCCAGGTAAGGTTATTTTTTAGGTAATTGGCTATCATGGGCGCCGGCGTATTCGGGGTTACCTGATCCGAAAGAAGCCATTCGCCGCCACAGGGCAGCCCGCGTGAATTCACATAGGGACCAGCCTGCCAGCTAACTCCCGGCGTCAGGGGAAATACATCCTGATAGTCACCGGCATACAGTATCACGCCATAGCCAATTTGCTTGGTGTTGCTAAGGCAAGATATGCCCAACGCCCGATCCTTGGCCTTGCTTAGCGCCGGCAGCAGCATCGCGGCCAGAATGGCGATGATGGCAATGACCACCAACAGTTCGATGAGCGTGAACGCGGCACCCGTTACCGGCGGCTTTGCCCGTTGAAACCGTGCATCTGAAGATATAACGATTGGATCGAACATAGTTGTGGCGTTTGGTTCCTGCGTAACCGGGAGAGTCGTACCAACTATAGGGAGCGCGCCACTTTTGTATACTCCCCGAAATCGGGGAAGCGCAAGCGCAGCGCTTCAAAATTATTAGAACGGTTTAAGAAAATTGGTAACCGTTGGTTTCCGTTCATTTCCTCCCTTACCCCGGCCCTCTCCCGCTGGGAGAGGGAGAAACGCTCCCGCCACATACGCAAACTGCGGCTGGATTGGAGCGCGCCGCACTCGAACCAAGAAAAACAAACATGGCTGTCCCCTCTCCCAGCGGGAGAGGGTCAGGGTGAGGGAGAACGCGTGGCCATCACCACGACTATAGTTTTTTCAAATGCTCTATTCCGCATCCGGCTTCTTCGCCGCAAATTCTAGTTTTGAAAGGAAGCCCATATCCGAACAACCAAACTTTCCTGTAAACTGCCATCCGCCGCCATATTGAACAACTTTGACCACCAGCGGATTCCAGCCCAGCTTGAGCAACAGCGGATTTTGCGAAAACATTTCCGGGTCAAGCGGACCATGACGATCATGTGTCGCCAGCAATTCGCCGTTAAGCCAGGTTTCGCAACCGTCATCACTGCCATAGGTGAAGGAAAGTTTCGGCAGATCCGGTTCGGCCAACAGATCATTCAGCGGCTTCGGCGACTTGATCCAGACCGCCACATAGGCCGTGGCGTTCTCGGTCGGACCGCTCACCAAGCCGCTCCGAAAATCGAAGACGCCATTTTTGTTCGCGTTCACCAAAGTCCATTTTTGCCCTTCCAGAACTGCGCCGGGCCTGAAGTCGCCCGCCGGCATCCGGTGCGAGTAAGGATTATTGGTTTCCGCAAACGGGAAACTGCCGCACACCAGCGCCCGCATGAGCCGGCCGTTGAAACTGATGAACTCCGAACGCGCCGCCGTTTTTTCGGTTTCAATGCCTTCGTTGCGGAAAAGTTGTGCCAGCACTTCCGCTTTGCGGGTCGAACTCACCCGCGATTCAAGATTACAGAGAATCACCCGGCCATGGTGCGATGGAAACTCCGCGATGGCCGCGCGCGGCGCAGCGTCCTCGGCTTCGGACCGGAACAGCGCCGCCGTCTTGACCGGCTCGCCCTGGTAATTCCATTTATGCCAGTCCGCCGGGCACGCTTCTACGTCAATGTTCGCCTTGTCCAAAAATTTTCCGCCCAGACCAAACGTCATTTGCCGCCAATCGTCGTCCTCGGAAAAATAAAGGCTGGCATTGTCGATGCCCGACACCAGCGCATGGTCTGGTTTGACCACAAACGAGGAAGCAACCCGCGGCACGGCTTGGATATCTTCGCCAAACCATTTGCTCACGACCTCCGCGCCTGAGGGATTGATATCCCAAACCCATACGGTCCCGCCACGCGCCAGCACATCGTCCACGGCGCTTTTCAAAGACTGCATCGCCCCCTTATTGGCATCCATCCCGCCGTCCACCAGCAGAAAGTTGGCTGTGCCGGAATACGCCAAAGCCCTGACGCCCGCCAAGGCAAGATTCCCGGCCAGGTGCGCGCCGTTCCCCGGCAGGAAATAAATGGCATTCGTCGGTTCAGCCGCCGGCGATGATGACTTGGCCAGACCGGGCGCCGGAAGATTTGTCCACCGCGAACCATCGCGATTCAAATTGGCAGCGCGGATGGCATCAAACATCGGCCATGGACGATACAACGGCAGTGCGGGATCGTAACCGGGATTCAAGGTTGTCGTGTAAGGGCCGAGCCGTTCCGGTTGCATCCCGGGGATGCCCTCGCGGAACTGTGGAAAGAAAATCCCCTCGCTGGCGGCTGGCGGCTGGCTCAAATCACTCTTGCCCAACGGCAACGGTTGGACGGCATACCAGACGATGTTGAAAACACTTTGATAAGAAGCCCCGTATTTTTGCTGCGCGCGCAACAGGTCATAACATTCATCGGCCAACCCCTCCATGCGGCCCAGATCGGATTCATAAGCGCGGTTGCCGTTGAATTTTGAAACCTGTTTGGGCGTGCCGTAGTAGGCCATGCTCGTCTCGCCCACCGCCCATGGCTTGCCGGATTCTTCCGCCCGCTCCATGTCGGCATCGCCGCCATAGTGGATGTTGATGACAGGCAACCGGCCATCGGCATCCCATTCGCCGTCGCCGGAAATCCACGCGCGCGTCGGATCGTTGGTCAGGCAAATGTTCTTCCACGCCACCATCTCGTCGAAACAATGATCAATTATGTTGGTCGGCGCGTGCCAGACATTGCGCAGCACCGGCAGGATCTCGTTGCAAATGCTCCAGCCAAATACCGACGGATGATTGCGGTCGCGGGTGACAAGTTCGGCGACATGCGTCCGGCAGTTTTGCCAAAACAGATCGCTGTCGGCCTTTGGGCCGCCGTCGCTCGCCCAGATCGCGCTTTCATCCAAAATCATGATTCCCGTTTCATCGGCCAGGTCCTGATAAAACGACGGATAGACCGACGCGTGCAGCCGGACGGCATTCGCGCCCGCGTCCTTGAGCAAATGATACCACGCATACGCATAACGTCGGGTCATCTGCGGCACACCCATGAAATGCCACGAGTCACCGTGCAGCGTGATGGGTTTGCCGTTCAGGCAAAATTTATTTCCCTCGATGGAGAACTGCCGCCAGCCGAACCGCTGGTATTTCAAATCAACAACCGTTCCATTTTCAGACAACTTGAGAACCATGCCATAAAGATTAGGCAAATCCGGATCCCACAATTTCAAAACGCCATCCACTTTGGCCGTGAGGACGATTTTTTGCGATTCGCCGGGCGCGAGTGTCACTCTGTGCGCGGAAAATTGCAGGGCGGTTTGGTCCGCCAGTTTCCATTTCACTTCCGGCGCATCCAAAACCGACGGCCCGGCTTCATTCAACCATTCACGCACCTCGCCGGATAAATCCGCCACCACCGGCTCCGCCGTGGAGTTGGTGATTTCCGCTTCGACCCGCAGTTCATCGCGATCCACCAACGGTTGCACAAAAACGTCGCTGACGGACACGTTCGGGTCCGCCACCAAAAAAACGTCCTGCCAGATGCCGGCGATGTGCGTGCCCCAAAATGAACCGGAAAGGTATTCGCGGCGGCCGTAATGTCCCGGTTGATCAAAAACCTTTGGCGCGATGACCTTGACCAGAATTTGATTTGTATCACCAACCCGCATCCACTTCGTCACGTCAAAATCCTGTGCAAAGAAAATATCGAAACTTTCGCCCGCGCGCCGGCCGTTCACATAAATTGTCAATTTGCCGGCCACCGCGCCAAAATGGAGGATGATCCGCTTGCCCTCCCAATTCCCGGGTACATCCACCGTTTTTTCCATCCAAGCGGCCTTCAAATTTTCCCACGATTTCGGATAAGAAGGATACATACAAAAATCCCCGCCCGATTCGCGCTCTTTCATTTCGAACGAGTTGACATTCCATGGCGATGGAATTTTGATCGGCACCGTGTCCCAATTTTGCGACACCGCTGGCTGTTCGCCGGGCGCTTCCGTGTTTTCATCGCCCTGAAAACGCCAGGTGCCGTTCAGACATATTTCATCGCGCGCCGGCTTTTCATATTTAGACACCAAGCCGTCTTGTGGCGCGAAGACGCGATCAAACTGCACCGCTGGCGCGATGGTGGAAAGCGTTGCCAGTAAAATGGCAAACCACGACCAGCCGAACCTCTTCAGGGGGCTAACACTGGTGATATGTCCGGCCGGATTCAATCGAGCGGAGTTACCATGATGTAGTCCACATTGACCCCGCCGTTGCCGCCGACGAGCCGGATGGTGTTGGTGTTGCCCGCACCGAGTGGAACGGTCAGATTCGCCAGGCCGGTATATTTATCCCAGCCGCCGGTCGCGGGCATGTTGAGGAACGAATAATCCTCCCCGTTGACGAACAATTTCAGCTTCGCCTTGTCGGCGGTCGCGTAATGGATGGCGACATTGGCCCGTCCGCCGTGGCGGGAATCGAGCTGATTGAATTGAATGGACGCATTTTCCAAGTGCAATTGACGGACACTTTTTCCACCGCTGGCGGCATCGTCATCCTCCACTTGCGCTCCGCCATCCGTGACAACGACGTCCGCCCCATACTTCACCACATTCGCGCCCGGCATCGACGCGGGCCCGACCGCGGGCGGCCCTTCCTTGGTCTGCAAAATCATTTGGATGGTGCCGTCATCATTAAAATTTAATTTATCCACACACACGGACCGTAAATTGCCGCGGCCGGAGATGCTGCAATTGTGGTAAAACTGATACCACTGTCCCTTGTATTCCACCACGGAACCGTGCGTGGTGTCGCAATCGGTCGGCTCCAGATAAATTCCTTTATAAGTCCAGGGACCAAGCGCATTGGTGCTCATGGCGTAACGCATCTCGTTGTTCTTTTGATGATTGTCCGCGTAGGTCAGATAGTAAATCCCTTTGCGTTTGAAAACCCAGGTGGCTTCGTGGAAATCTTCCAGCCCCGCCATCGGCTGGACCGCGCCATCGAGTTCCGTCATGTTCGACTTTAATTTCGCGCCTGCGCAATGAGCACCGCCGCCAAAATAGATATACGCCTGGCCGTCTTCATCGATGAACAGCGCCGGGTCGATCATGGCAAAACCACCGAGGCCGTCGATGTATCCCGTAACCTTAAAATCGCTGGCCGGCTTGGAACTCGTGGCCACGCCGATCTTCCACGTGTCGTTCCAGCGGGTTTCGCTGGGATGCGGGAAATAAAAATAATAGGTGCCGTTCCGATACGCGCAGTCGGGCGCCCACATGAAACCGCCTTCTTTCCGTCCCCACGGCACCTGGCTCGCGCGCAGGATTTCGCCATCATCGCGCCAGTCCACCATGTTGTCCGTGGAAAAGACATGGTAGCGGTCCATGTAATCACATCCCCGCGGCGGATCCATGTCGTGTGAGGCATATAGATAGAGCCGCCCGTCCGCCCAGACCCGCGCCGAGGGATCGGCGGTGTAGATGCTGGTGATGATCGGATTCGCCGCCTGGCTGACGAACGCAACTCCGCCAACGATGGCCATCAGCGCAAATTTGAACCGAAGCCGGCGGGCGAAAGAAATTTTGAAACGTATCATTTGGTATCCCCAAAGATGTCACGAAACTTGCCGCCACAGCTATCCCCGAAAGCGGGTAGTAGTTGGGGCAGATGCAAAATTGGTCTTTGTCATTTTTGATAAATGATGGTCTGACCAAGCCGTGCTGAGCGACCTGCAACAAGACGCACGGACGGATTTCTGGCGACAGATTGCATTCGGCGATCGATCGTACCATCTGAGATATCGACCGTCGGATTACAGCCTCGACAAATCAGCCGACAGTCTATAAAATTAATCTACCCGCATTGCACGGCATCAATGCGGGTAGATATTTTATTTCAAATAATTCATGCTGTGGGAGTTCCCTTGCAAAATTCAAGCGACTTGCGCGAAGTTGAGGTTGATAAAGATTTCCCATTACCTTTGTGGACTGTGACCGGAACGCGGCACTGTGAGCCACAGGAATTTACCCTGCTAAAAAAATTGAATAGCCCTGCGGGTAATGGACCGCGCTCCGACAAGGCGTCATCACAATTTCCCATCCCACATCAAGACGGACGGCGGCAAATCTTCCAGCTTGCTGCCCAGCTCCTGGTTGGGCGTGTTGCCCATTTGCAGCTCCAATTTGCCACCGTTGACGATGTCGCTGTGCTTGAGCCAGACCTTCGTCTGGTCGTGGCCGTCCAATTTGATGGATTGGATGTATTTGTTGTCCGCCGAATTGTCGCGACAAACGATGGTGAATTTTTTGCCGTTGTGGAGCTTGATCGTGACGCGATCAAATACCGGGCTGCACAGATCGTAGATCGGAACACCGGGTGTCACCGGATAAAGTCCAATCATCGAAAAAACCACAAAGGCGGACATGCCGCCGCCGTCTTCGTCGCCGGGCATGCCGAGCGTGGTATCGGTGAACCAGGTGTCGATCAACATGCGCACGTGCTTCTGTGTTTTCCATGGCACGCCCAGATAATTGTAGATGTATGGAATGTGCAGGCTCGGCTCGTTGCCCATCGAGAACTGCCCGACCAATCCGCTGGCATCCGGAAATTTCGCCCAAAATTCATATTTGCTCCGGCCCAAACCTTCGCGGAAAAGCTGGTCCAGCTTTGCCTCGGCGTTCGCGCGGCCGCCCATCAGCTCGATCAACCCGCTCAAATCATGCTGCACGTCCCAGTCGTAGGTGTACCCGTTGTTTTCCGTGGTGTAATCGCGCCCGCCCTGCCCGCCCGACCAGCCGGAATCGAATGGCTCGATCCAGTTGCCCTCGGCATCCTTCGGCCACATATGGCCCTTGTCAGCACGAAACACATTTTTGTAATCGGCGGCCTTTTTCAAAAATAATTGTTCATCGTCGCCCTTGCCGAGGTCACGCGCGAGCTGCGCCGCGCACCAATCGTCGTAACTTTGCGCCAGTGTCACTGAAATCGCCTGCCTGCGCTCCCGCGGATGCACATTCGTGTCTGTTTCCACCTCGTCGGGCTTGAGCCCGGGCATATAGCCATGCTCGCTCAGGAAATCATCCAGCGAAGTTTTCGGCCCGCGCCGCCACGGCAGCCACGTGCCTTCCAGAGAATTCTTTTTCACTCCGGCATAACCGGTGGCGAGATCGAAATTGGTCACTTCCTTGGCCCATAAATCTGCAAACCACGGCGCGGCATGATTGCCGGTCATGCACTCATGATTCCCCCAAAGCACGGCGAACACCGGTAGCCAGCCGGATTGTTCATACATCCGGACATACGATTGCGCCTTGTCCGCCTCCATTTCCGGGTTCAGCAACGTCTGCAACGGCTCCAGCGCGCGATAGGTGTCCCACAGCCAGTTGTCCACGTAAAATGGCCGCGGATCTTCGTGGACCTGGTTGTCGAACGCGCTGTAATACCTGCCGTCCTCGCTGATGTTCACCATGCGTTCGCAACAGCGGTAAAGCGCCGTGTAGAAAACCCGCTTCTGTGCCGGCGTGCCGCCCTCCACCTGGATCTGGCCGAGCACTTCGTTCCAGCGCGCCCGCGCCGCGTCTTTGATCGAATAAAAATTCCGGTTTGAAATTTCCTTCTTCAAATTGGTCTTGGCCTGCTCGACACTGATGAACGAGATGCCATATCGGAACTCCAAAGTTTTCCCGGCATCGGCCGCGGAAACCGTCAGCCTGCTGCCTTTGCCGCTATTGGATTTTTCCACGTTCACCGGCGCGCTGAATTCGCCGTACACGAACGCCCGCATTTCATCGGAGGACAACCGGCTTTCGCCACTGAATTGTTCATAACCGGACACACTGCCGTCCGCATTGGCCGTCAGGTCGCCTTCCCGCCGGTTGGCCAGCAAAACGACCGGTTTGCCCGATGGAAAGGTGAATCGAAAATCGCCGCAGCGCGCCGTCGGTGAAAATTCCGTCCGGATGAGCGAGTCGTCGAACCGCGTCGCGTAATAGTACGGCGTCTCGGTTTCTTGATCGTAAGTTTGCGCGCGATTCCACGCGTCCGGTTTGCCATCCGATGGCATGATCCAGAACAATTCCCCCAGCCGGTGAGAAATGATTGTTAGCGGAAAGGACCGGATTTGATCGTCCAACTGGTCTTTGCGCACGGGATAGACCCGCACCATGCTGTTGGGCAGTGATACGGTTGGCCGGGTGGGCTCAAGCATGAAACCTTGCCCGCCGATGGATGGCGTCACCCATTCCACTTGTGCGGGCGCGACGATGACGCCATTTAAAAGTACAACTGCGAGAAGGAGTCGCTTATTAAGATTCATGATCAAAAAAAATTACCGGGGCGATCCAATTGAATTCGCGCCTATCCACCAAAGACAGCCGTAACTGCGGAATGCGCTTCAGGTGAAATGAGTTGAAATGTTAGATTAAATCTTTGCCAGGGGACATCCCCTAAAACGGGGATAGTTACGGTACCCGAATTCGAGAATGATTACACAATCGCCGCCAAGCCCGACCCCCATCTCCTGCATGATGCCTAAGAACTACCTGCTCTGCCTGGTCATCCTGGCCGGCCGAGCCATCGGCACACCCCTGCTCGCATCCGAACCAGTATACGACTCCTGGCCGAACGTTGTCTACAGCACCGTAGCGGGAAAAGACCTGACGTTGAATGCATTTTTGCCGGAAGGTCAAACGGCGCGGACGCCTGCCATCGTTGAAATTCACGGAGGCTGGTTCTATGGCGGCGGCAAGGCTTCGCAGGTGGAGCATGTAGCCGGCTGGCAATGGTTCAAACGCCACCAACTCGCAGTTTTTTCCATCGATTACCGGCTCAATCGTGAAGGCGGCTTTCCCGAAAGCATCCGTGACTGTCGCAATGCCATTCGTTTTATCCGGAAAAATGCCGGGCGGTTCAACATTGATCCCGACCGGATTGACGTCACTGGCGGCTCCGCCGGCGGTAATTTGAGCCTCATGGTCGCGATGACGCCGGAAAATTTTGATGACGGCGGACCGACGCCCGGCCTGGAAGGTGTCAGCGCAAAAGTATCCGGAAGTTTTAGTTATATTCCGCCGGCGGACTTTGTCCGGTTTTGGGATGAAAGTCCGGACGACACGATCACAAACGCCGATGGCAAAATTTCCTTCCGCCCGCCGGATGATAAAATTCCCAACGACTCCCGCCCGCATCTCCGCGTTCTTTTTCACGGGATAATCCCCGACACGGACGAGCACAAGGCGCTTTACACCAAAATGTGTCCGGCCGGCAATGTGCGCAAAGACGTTCCTCCATTGCTGATTTGCGACGGCGAAAAAGACCCGATTGTTCCCGGACTGGAAGGAAAAGAACTTTTCGAAAAACTTCAGGTCGTCGGGGCCGACGCCACCTATTGGATGACGCCAAATGGCGGCCACAGTTTCCCCGGCGGCCCGGGTTTTGATCCAGAACTGGATAAATTTCTCATGCATTCCTTGAAATTGGATTCGTCTCGAAATGAAAATTGACTCCATCGTCTGCGGATACCGCCTTAAGATTTTACACCGACAGCCCGGCGTTGTGCTTCTATTTCTCCTCGCATTGTTGAGTCCGTCGGTACGCGCCGATCAGGTCAAAACCAACAATGCCAGCAACCTTGAAACCGGTGGTAGCTGGGTCAGCGGCACAGCGCCGACGGGAACCGATTTTGCGATTTGGAACAGCACCGTCTCGACGGCCGCAAATTGCACGAACACGCTCGGCGCCGCCGCGATCTGGTCCGGCCTTGTCATCAGCAACCCCGTTGCCCCGGTTTATATCAACGGCAGCACGACGTTGACCCTGACCAACGGCATCAATCTCGCCAATGCCTCTGTCAACCTAACCCTGGATTGCGGCACCATCGCGCTCGGCACCAACCAGACCTGGACAACAACTTCCGGGCGCACCCTGACGATCGGATCCGCCGCACAACCTGGTTCGATCAGTGGTGGAAACTTCACCGTCACAAAAAACGGCGGCGGAACCCTCATCTCCAGTGGCACTGGCGATAATAGCAGCACGGGCATCATCGTAAATCAAGGCACGCTCAATTTGAACAAGGCCAGCGGCAGCCATGCGCATGTCATCGGCGGCCCGGGGTTGACGGTGAACACCGGCGCAACCGCGCGAATCACCGGCACCGGCGGCGATCAAATTTACGACAGCGCATCGGTCGCGGTTTCGTCCGGCGGCACCTTTGATCTCAATGGCAACAGCGAAACAATCGCCAACCTTAACGGCTCCGGACTGGTGGACAATACCGCTGCCGGCACGTCCGCATTGCTCTCGCTCAGCAACGGCACGTGCACGTTCAGCGGCACGCTGCAAAACAGCGCCGCCGGCGCAAAACTCACCGTGACCAAATCCGGCACTGGCACACTGACGTTGAGCGGCACCAATTCCTACTCGGGCGGCACAACCATCAGCAGCTCCGGCACCATCGCTCTTTCCACCAGCGCGAACAGTACGGCAATGGCTTACACCAATTTATCAGGCACATTGAATGTGATTGCGGCAAATTCAACCTCGTTGCCCATGACTGCGCTGACGCTCGGCAGCGGAACTCCGACGTTGGCGATTAATCTGAATAATCAGCGCAATTTCAACCTGCCCGTTATCGCCGTCAGCGGTAATTTGAATCTGAACGGCAACGTCAATGTGACCGTCACCGGCGCCGTGCAATCCGGCACGAACGTATTGCTGCAATACTCCGGCACCCGCAATGGCAGCGGAAGTTTCGTCGCCGGTTCGCTGCCTTCCGGCCTTACCCTCCTCGATGACGTCGCGAACCATCGGGTGATATCAATTTACATTTCACCGACCGCGCCGCACGTGATGATTCCGACGTTGAACACAAATGAAATTATCGTGGCGGTTGCGACACCGCAACAATTCGGCGCCGTCGGCGACGGCATCACCGATGATTCCGCCGCATTTCAAGCAGCGATGAACGCGGCCTATAATTCCGGTGGTTCCGGCGGCGGCGTAGTCTTTGTTCCGGTGGGCACTTACGCGTTTTACACCAACCTCACCATCCCGACCGGCGTGACGCTGCACGGTGACTGGATGGACTGGACCAAGGGCGGCGGCGGATTGGCGGGGACGACCTTCAAGGTATATTTCGGCGCGGGTCAGCCCACCAACACGCCGTTTATCACGATGAACCGGTCATCGGCATTGAAGGGCATCAATATCTGGTACCCGAACCAAAACCCAAACAGCATCGTTGCCTATCCGTATACGATCGGAGTCAATGACGATGATGTGGTGCAAAATCTCGCCCTGGTCAATTCGTATCAGGGAATCCTGTGTGGTGGCGCGGAGTTTATTTTATCAACGGTGATCGGCACGCCTTTGTCCATGGGTATATCCACGACCAACACCATCGCCGACGTTTGTCATTCACAAGACATCCGGTTTTCGCCAAACATCTGGCCGGCCTCGGGAATATCCAACGCCCCGGCAGCCGGAGGCGCTTATGCGGCCTGGATGGAAACCAACGGGGAAGGAATGCGTTTGTTGCGGATCGATGGTTTCATGTGCATGGACACCTATATCAGCGGCTATGCCGTCGGCATCGAGGCCAACAAAGGACCGACCGGCCAGCCCGGTGCTACGTTTTACAATGGTGCCGTGACCAATTGCGGCACGGCCTTGCTCGCCCAGGACATGCCAACCGGCCTGGGACTGATGTTCGCCAATTTTACGCTGTCCGGGAACATCGGGATACTGCGCACGAATGCGACGGACGACGCGGACATGCAACTTGAACGCTGCACCATCATCGGCAGTAACATGGCGGTCAGTGCCATTGGCAAAGATTGGGGGTCTTGGATGCAATTCCAGAATTGCACGTTTTCCAACTCGCTCAATCTCACCGGGCCGGGCGTTTTCAACGTGGTGGATTCGACGTTGCTTGGCTCCACCCAATGTGTCTTGAGCGCCACGGCCACACGCGCGGCCTTCACCGGCTGCACCTTTGGTCCGGTTCAAAAATTGGTGAACAACGGAAGCGCCAGCAATTTGCTGGTGAATGCAAAGCCGTCGTTCTCCAATTCCAATGCCTTTCCCATGCTGGATTGGACAAATATTCTCGCCAGCTATCAAGCCTGCCAGCCGGCCAGCACCAATTTGTTCGTGGTCACCGACACGGCCTACGGCGCGTATGGCGCGTACGGCGACGGTGCGCATGATGACACGCTGGCCATTCAAAGTGCATTGACCGCGGCGGGAAATTCCGGCGGCGGCATCGTCTATCTTCCGGCCGGGCAATATCATCTGACCAATCTGCTCGATATTCCTTCCGGGGTCGAACTGCGGGGCGCGTTTGAAGCGCGGCACGGCACCTGGCCGGGGAGCGATGGTTATGAAAAAGGTTCAATCCTTGAACCTTACCAGGGTCAGGGCTCGACCAACGGCCCGCCGGCAGTCGCCTTGGAAACTGACAGCGGATTGGTCGGCGTGACTATTTGTTATGAAAGCCAAAACACCAGTTGCCTTCCATTTCCGCCCACAATTCAAGGCCGCGGCGGGAATGTCTATGCGATCGGCGTGCAATGCCCCAACCCGTACTGGTATGTGGACTTGAACACCTATACCTGCACCAATCATTTTGTGGACATGGTGGACGGCTGGCAACTGTGGCGCGGTTATGTGGTCGGCAACGGCTCCTCGGGAACCATTGCCCTCTGCCATGGCAATTGGACCTTTTGGATCGATGACAGCGGCGTCGGCCAAAACCAATTGACCGGCAATGCCCAGCTTCAAGTCCCGGTCTTTGACTATGTCGCGACCAATTCGGATACTTATGTGTTTGGCAACTGTCAGGAACTGGTGGCGAAGGATTTCAACTGGGGTGACGGCACGTTCATGGACATGATTGCCCAAAACGGCCGGGGTCCCAACCTGACGATGATCGAGCCTTTCTGTGACGGCACCTCCCAAGGCCTCACCCTCGATGCCGCCGCGCCCTGCACCATCAGCGATGTCGATACTCCCCTTTGTTGCGCCAACTTCGCCAATCTTCCCGGTGTGGCCGCGATTTGCACCTATATCACCAGCACAACGAACTTTCAGGGCACGGCACGGTTTTTCAACCTGGCGATGTATCCGAACCAGACGCATCTGGATTTTGACATCAACGGCGGCGATATCGGTTTGGAATCGGCGACGATCGATTCCAGTGTCAATGGCACGCGCGTCAACGGCGGTGTGTTGCATCTGGTCAACCTCTCCAGCTATCTGAACAATAACAGTCAGCCGTATGTTTTACAGTTTGATGGCAACGCCGGCATCGCGGGAAAAACCAACGAAGTAATCGGCTGCTTCGCCTACGATGGTTTTACCTATATCCCCGCTTCCGCCAATAACAACCCCGCAAATATATTGAACGATTATGCACTGGGAACGAACACCGTGCTCAATCCGCTCGCGCCGGTGATTTACAATATTTATCCCGACGGCTTGAAACTTTACGAACAGACGAACGTACTGACGTTCGTCGCGCTTTCGCCCGCAGGTATTCAAACCGCAAACATTTCATTGCAACTGGATGGCGTGACACAAACCAATCTGTTTTTCAGCGGCAGCGCGAACAACCGCACGGTGACTTTTCCGGGTGTGACATTGAACCGGCCGCATACCGCCGTGATCAATGCCACCGACAATAATTCGCTGACCGTTTCCACGACGGTGAGCTTCGATACGTTCAATCCGGCTTGCTACCCGTTTGAAGCGGAAGATTTCGATTACGGCGGCGGGAACTTTTTCGACAACCCTCAGCCCGGCGCATACGCCGGGCTGGCCGGCGTGGCGGGAATCGACCTGAACATGGTGAACTCCGGCTCGGGCAACGATGCGTACCGACCCAATCCGCCGGGCTTGGAAACCGAAGGCGCCACCGATCTGCCACGTCAAAATTCCAGTCCGGGGCTGGTGGATTATGATGTCGGGTTCAACAACACCGGCAATTGGGGGAATTACACGCGGACATTCCCGGCCGGAAATTATTATTGTTACCTGCGCGGCTCCGACGGCATTACCGGCGTCTCCGACAGCGCGAGCCTTTCGCTTGTTACCGGTGGCCAGGGCACGACGAACCAGACCACGACGCGGCTGGGAACCTTTGCCGTTCCCGGCACCGGCAACTGGCAAACCTATACCTGGGTGCCGCTCCTGAATTCCGGCAGCATGGCAATCATCACCAATTCCGGCGCGGTGACGACGTATCGCATGATAACGGACAGCGGAAGTTACAATGCGAATTTTTTCCTGTTCGTACCCGCCTACACGCCGCCGCCGACCTTACCGCTTGCGGCAAGCAACGGCGGCAGCGGCTTCAACTTGTCATTCCCGACGCTGCCCGGCTACAGCTATCAGGTGCAATATAAAACCAACCTCACTGATGCGATATGGCTGCCGCTGGGCGGTTCGCTTGCGGGCGACGGCACTACGAAAACCATGAGCGATTCGGGCGCCACGAGGCGTTTCTATCGTTTGGAAAGCCAGTGACGTTTTGGCGTTACGAGTGTGAGCGTGAATGATATGTTGATGCGAGTGATCCCCGATGTCCCATTGCGACGTGTTTTCGCGACCGTGTTGGTCGCGGCCGCCACTCTGACGTGCATGGCGGACGAAACCAACGCGCTGGCGATCCGGTCCGTGGTCGTCAATGACCGGACAATCCCGATTGCCAATGGCGGCCCCATCAACCTCGGCGCTTCCCCGTTAAATATTGTTTTTCAATACGACGCGGAAAAAAACGCCGTCAACCCGCCGTTGCGGATGCGCTACATGTTGGAAGCGTATGAAAATACCTGGCATGAAACCGGCGGGGTGATGGAATTTTACATCCGTTTTTATAATCATGCGGGCGATCTGATCGGGAATATTCCCTATCCCATCAGCGGCGAAAGCACCCGCTGGACCGGGTCGTTGATAAATTCCGAGCTGACGCACCGCCGCGAATCGTTCATCGTCCCGCCACAGGCGGAACGGCTGGTCGTCGTGATTTCTTCCGCGGGGCCGCCGGATTCCGTCGGCATCTACGTCGTGGCCAATCTCGTCGTGACCACCACCAACGGCGCGCTGGTGCTGCGGTCGCCCTTTGACAATGAAACGGCCGCCCATGCCAGCGACGATCCGCCCGCAAACTGGATGCGCGACGGCATCGTGCACAGCATCGCCCGCGTGGTGAAAATCGGGCGCGACCCGCAAACCCGCGCGTTCGCCGTGCTGGACGAAAACCTTGAAAGCCACGGTGAATGGCACAACATGTTGGAAACGGCGCCGCTCGTGACGCCCGGCGAAGAACTGGTGGCGGAATGGAATGAGATGTTCAGCACGGGCCTTGGTCTTTCCCATACGGCGCGTTACGACAATCTGCCTCCCGGCAACTATCGTCTGCGCGTGGCCGGCCTGGACGTCTACGGCCGCCCGACCGGCCAGGAATGCAGCCTGAATATCTTCGTGCCGCAGCCGTTCTGGAAAACGCAGTGGTTCTGGACCGTGATCGTGCTGGGGGCGACGATATTGATCCTGAGCGCCAGCCGTTATTTTGTATGGCATAAAATGCGGCGCGAGATGCAGCAGTTGAAACAGCAACGCGCGCTGGAGCAGGAGCGGGTGCGCATCGCGCATGACATCCATGACGACCTCGGCGCCCGCGTAACCCAGATTTCGCTCTTGAGCGCGATGTCGGAGAAGAACGAAACCTTTCCGGAAAAAGCCCGCGCGGATTTTGACCGCATTTCCAAAATGTCGCGCGAACTGGTCTCGGCGCTCTACGAAACGGTTTGGGCGGTCAGCCCGGAAAATGACAATCTCGAGGCACTTGGCAGTTACATCTGCCAGTTGGCGAATAAAATGTGCGAACAGACGCCCGTACGTTGTCGTTTTCAGGTAAGCGGACTGCCAACCGAAGTTCAATTATCCAGCCAGTCACGGCACAACATCTGCATGACCGTCAAGGAGGCCATTCACAATGTCATCAAGCACGCGCAGGCAACGGAGATTTCCGTGCGCATCACGTTTGTGAGAGGAAAGCTGGCCGCTTCGATCCATGACAACGGCACCGGTTTCAATCCCGCCAATGAGACACATGGCAACGGGCTGGTTAACATGCAACAACGCATGACCAACATCGGCGGCCAATGCGTGATTGAAAGCGAACCCGGCAAAGGCACGGTCGTACACATTCATCTGGTCGTGCCCGAAGCCGTTAAAATTTCATAAGAGCAGTCGATCACCTAAGATTTAAATTAAACATGGCAACACCTGGAATTAAGAATGTGATAGTCGTCGAGGACGACCGCGGCTTGCGCGAGCAAATCGTCGAAATTTTAGCAACGGCTCCTGATATCAAATGCCTCGGTGCATTCCCTTCCGCGGAGTCCGCGTTACCGCAGATCTTGTCAAAAAAACCTGATGTGGTCCTGATGGACATAAAACTGCCGGGCATGTCTGGAATCCAATGCGTCTTTGAAATCAAAAAGGTTTTGCCGGCCATGCAAATCGTCATGGTCACGGTTTATGAGGACAGCGAACGGATTTTCCGCGCCTTGAAGTCAGGCGCGAACGGTTACCTGGTCAAATCCTGCCCGCCGGAGCAACTGTTGGCGGCGATTCGCGATGTCTCCACGGGCGGTGCGCCGATGTCCAGCCACATCGCCAGCAAGGTCGTGCGACACTTCCATTTTATCGGCACCTCGCCCAAGGAATCGGAAAATCTCTCGCCCCGCGAGCGCGAGGTGCTGGACTTGCTCGCGTCAGGTTTTATTTACAAGGAAATCGGTGACCAGCTTAAAATCAGCGCCGAAACCGTCCGAACCTACGTCAAGAACATCTGCCAGAAAATGCACGTCCGCAGCCGCCTCGAAGCCGTCGCCAGACACAAATCAGAATTCCACTGATGGGGTTTTGAAATTCAAGCGTCTCATCAATTCATTTGCCGGCAATACACCGGATAATTTCCGGTTGAATTCAAGGGGTCAAATAGCAACAGTTTCGGGTTGAAACTGGCCGACAATCCCCGGTATGCCATTACCGTTGCTGAATGGAAGAATTGGGTGTGTAATTGTTTTCCACGTACCCTTCGGGAGCGAACGCGCCGTACAACTGGCAGCCGGTGCGTTGTCATTGACCGGTTGGCTGAGGCGGATGGGAGCACCCTCTTTCTTGAGCGATTCGGAGGAAGCTTCGAGGATGCGCACGAGTTCCGTGCCGCGCGTGCCGCAACTGATGGGCGTGCCCCCGAACTTGATGCAATCCACAAAATGCTGGCATTCCGTCTTCAGCGGCTCTTCCTGCTTGATGTAGGGCGCATACATGTCGCCGTAATGA
>DATHOG010000192.1:0-48831 GCA_035485115.1 Candidatus Sulfotelmatobacter sp.
TTCAAGCCACCCTGGTGAACTCGAGTGCTAATTCCCTTGAGCAGGTGTTCGAATTGCAGGCCGGCAATCGCGGCTTCATGGCACGACTCGAAAAAAATAACGGCTTTGCGACCGATGTCCTGCCGGGAAGCCGGCTGGATCTGGTCGGGGTCTACGCTGGACAGGGAGGTGGCTGGGCTTCGAGCCGGGGCATTGATTATTTTGAATTGCTCCTCAACTCAGCCTCTGATGTCCGCGTCTTGGCGCGCCCGTCCTGGTGGACGGTTCGACATACCCTGACCGTCCTCGGGGGGATGGCCTTTGTGATTTTGGCAGCTTCCGTCTGGATTATCGGACTGCGCCGGCAGGTGGAGGAGCGGACCAAACGGCTGGCGGTGGAAATCCAGCGGCGGGAACAAATCGAGCTCCAGCGGGCATTGGAAGCCGAACGCGCCCGGATTGCCCAGGATTTGCATGACGATTTAGGTGCCACCCTGACACAAATCCGATTTCTGAGCGCCATTGAAAGCGCGGATTCACTCGTGCCCCAGCCGACCCGCGAACGGCTCAGCCAGGTATCCGAAAAGTCCCGGCAAATGGTAACCACCTTGGATGAAATCGTCTGGGCGGTAAATCCCGCAAATGATTCCATGCGCAGCTTGGCCGACTATCTGCGGCACATGGCGGCAGAATACTTTCGCGCCACCACAATCAACTGCCGGTTCGATGTGGACAAGTCGCTGCCACTGCGCCCGCTCACTTCGGAAGTGCGCCACAACCTCTTTCTTACCGTGCGGGAAGCCTTGAACAACAGCGCCAAACATTCCCACGCAACCGAGCTGTGGCTGCGCATTCATTGGCGGGAGAACATTTTGCGGATCATCGTCGAGGACAATGGCTGCGGCTTTGCCAGCGAGCCGACGCTGGCCCGCGGAAACGGGCTGGTGAACATGCGGCAGCGCATGGAAACTATCGGCGGCAGTTTTGTGTGTGACGCGCGGCCCAATTCGGGCACCATCTACCGCCTTGAACTTCCGTTTGTATGAATCCCTCCCTGTTGACCACCATTGCCATTGTTGAAGATGACCGTGATTTTCGGAACACGTTAAAAGCCTTTGTGGACGAAGTCCCCGGCTTCCGTTGTGTCTGCGCCTGTGATACGGCGGAAGCGGCGTTACAGACCATCCCCAAACTGCTCCCGGACGTGGTCTTGATGGACATCCATCTGCCCAACATGTCCGGCGTGGCCTGTACACGGCGCCTGAAGGAAGTTTGCCCTTCGCTGCGGATTCTTATTCTGACCGTCTATGAGGACAATGAGCGGATTTTTGGCGCGCTCAAGGCGGGGGCCAGCGGCTATCTGCTCAAACGGGCTGAACCGGGCGAGATCATCCGCGCCATCAATGAGGTCAGGCTCGGTGGCGCGCCGATGAGCAGCCACATTGCCAGCCGGGTCGTGGAGTCGTTTCACGAAAGTCCCCGGCCCGTGCCCAAGGAGCAAAAGTTGTCCCGTCGGGAGGAGGAAATTCTGGAAGAACTCTCCAAGGGGTACACAACCAAGGAAATTGCCAGTCGTTTCTCCATTAGCGCCAACACCGTCCACACTCATCTCAAAAATATTTATGAGAAGCTTCATGTACACTCGCGAACTGAAGCTGTGCTAAAATTTCTTGGTTAAGCTGGCGATTTAGAAAGGCAAATATCCGGGCGGGCGGCTGCTATCGATGTAAAAACGATCACGCCATATGTGGGAAAGCGGTTGCAGGGAAAGGGCTGTTCCGTCCACTTCTTCTTCCGGGGTTTCGAGAAACAGCCGCCAAACTCCAACAGCAGATAAAACGGAAAAAAACAATCACTACGTTTTGAATAAAAACAGTCCGCTGATCCGGCGGCACGATTTTTATTTTGCGATGCGGTTTGGAACAGGCCGGGACAGGGACGATGGCGCCATACCCTGTTTAGGGGATAGGTTGCGAACTTTTATTTTGCAATATTATGAAGAGTGATCTCCAAAATTTGAGCGTAAATACGCATGGCAACACACCATTCATGCTCGTTTGTTTTGCGAATTGAATTTAAAACCGGCAGCCCCCCATCACGCCTAACGGTCTCAGGTCTGTTTTCGGACCATCACAAGTATTGTTTAAAATTGCGGCGCCGTCAGAAGCCGCCCAACCGCCGGGTCGTGAGTCTTATGTATCTGGGCAGGGAGACGGGAAAGGTGAATGACGAATGCACAAAATCCCGAATCACACCCGGATTCATCCAATAAAAACGGGCAAATGGTGAAAACAACCCTGCGATTAATTTTCTTCCTCGCCCTCGCCTTGCCCGCGTTCGCGCAACCTTACTACGTCGCGCCCGCAGGCAATGATAAAAATCCCGGCACGCTAACAAAACCGTTTGCCAGTCTGGGCCGTGCGCAACAGGCGGTGCGGCAAAAGCCGGGCGTGGTCTTTTTGCGCGGCGGCACTTATTATCTGCCGGAAACACTCGTCCTCACCGCGCAGGATTCCGGCACAAAGGACGCACCGGTAATTTTTCAAAATTACCAGGACGAAAGGCCGGTCATCAGCGGCGGCGTCAAGCTGGAGAATCTGGACTGGCAGCCTTACAAAGACAGAATTTTTCAGGCGAAAGTGCCGGAAGATTTGCGAACCGAGGAAATATTTGTCAACGACCAGAGGCAGATCCTGGCGCGCTATCCGAATTACGATCCGACGGCAAAATACTTCGACGGCTACGCAGCCGATGCTATCTCTACGAACCGCGTCGCGCGCTGGGCGGATCCGACCGGCGGCTATTTTCACGCCATGCACCCCGCGCTCTGGGGCGATTTCACCTGGCGCATTACCGGCAAGGACGCGCAGGGCGGCGTGACGATGGAAGGCGGCTGGCAGAACAACCGGGGCGGCGCGGTGCACCGGCAAATCCGTTTTGTGGAAAATATTTTCGAGGAGCTGGATTCGCCCGGCGAATGGTTTCTCAACAACAAGACGCACCGGCTCTATTTTTATCCGCCCGCCGGGCTGGATTTGAAAAGCGCGAGGGTGGAAGCCACGCGCCTGCGCAGTCTCGTCGAGTTTCGCGGCAGTGAAACGCAGCCGGTGAAATTTATCACGCTGCGCGGGCTGACATTTCGCCAGGCGGCGCGCACGGTGATGGATACGAAGGAGCCGCTGGTGCGTTCGGACTGGGCGATTTATCGCGGCGGCGCGATTTTTTTCAACGGGGCGGAAGATTGCGCGCTGGAAGACAGTTTTATTGATCAGGCCGGCGGCAACGCAGTTTTCGTCAACGACTACAACCGCCGTGTCACGGTACGCGGCTGCCAGATAGCAAAAGCCGGTGCGAGCGGCGTCTGTTTTGTCGGCAATCCGCAGGCGGCGCGGAGCGTGTTGTTCAATTACGACCAGGCGAACAAGCTCGAAGACATTGACCGCACGCCCGGCCCAAAGGGCGACAACTATCCGGCGGACTGCCTCGTGGATGACTGCCTGATTTATCTGACCGGGCGCGTGGAAAAACAAACGGCCGGCGTGGAGATTGACCTTGCCCAAGGCATCACCGTCCGGCACTGCTCGATTTATGACATGCCGCGCGCGGGCATCAACATCGGCGACGGCTGCTGGGGCGGAGATGTCATTGAGTATTGCGACATCTTCGACACGGTCAAGGAAACCGGCGATCACGGCTCGTTCAATTCGTGGGGCCGAGATCGCTACTGGTTGCCGGACATCAACATGGTCAACGCCCGGGTGAAGGAGGTTCCCGACCTGTCGGAGCTGGATACGGTCAAACCAAACATCCTGGCCAACAACCGCTGGCGTTGCGATCACGGCTGGGACATCGATCTCGACGATGGCTCTTCCTATTACATCATCACCAATAATCTTTGTCTGCACGGCGGCATCAAAAACCGCGAAGGCTTTGGCCGCGACGTGGAAAACAACATCTTGGTTGGCGGAAGCCTTAATCCGCATGTTTGGTTCGCCAAAAGCGGGGACGTTTTCCGGCACAACATAGTTTGGACCGCTTATCAGCCAGCCCAGATGCATCGTCCGCCTTGGGGCCGGGAAATGGATTACACCTTGATGCAGAAAGATGGCGCGGAAACCGCACCCGCCACTGCTTTGCAACAGCAGAGCGGGCGCGACGAGCACTCCATCGTGGCGGACGCGATGTTTATTGATCCTGCCCACGGTGACTATCGCGTGAAGGACGGCTCACCGGCGCTGGCGCTGGGCTTCGTAAATTTTCCGATGGATGAATTCGGCGTGCAGAAGCCGGAATTGAAAGCAATCGCGCACACACCTGAATTGCCGCAACCAGGAATTACCGCCGCCGCACCGGCCGCCCGCAACACCACGCCGTGCGCCTGGCTTGGCGCGAGCGTGCGTAACATCGCCGATGAAGGCGAGATGTCAGCGTTCGGATTGCCCGGCGTGACGGGCGTGCTGGTGCTGGAAGTTTCGGCGGATTCGGCGCTCGCAAAAGCCGGGCTTCAAAAAAACGATGTCATCCTCACGGTCAACGGCGCCAAAACTGCCGGTGTCGAGAGCCTGCTGCAACCGGCTCATCCCCTATCCGCCGGGCAGCATCTCTCCGTGGGCATCTCCCGCGATCAAAAAGCAATCACGCTCTTGATCGAGCCTTTAAAATAGCCGCCACCAACTGAAAACTTAACCAGCTACACCGGCAAATAGAAGAATACCAAAATATGAATTCAATATATTTGCAAGCCGTCAGGCCAACAAAATTGATCGTTCTAGCCACAATTGCCGCCGCGTTTGGTTTCGTTGGAACCATACGCGGGTACGAACCAGTCTTCGATGGCGGCAAGAGCACCTGGCATGACGGGTTCGTCCGCTACGACTTCGTCATGGATGACGAGACCCTTGCCATCACTCCGTTCACCCGGTCGGAAATAGAAGGCTTTGAGGTTGGCGCTCCGGCCAAAGGTCAGCGGCGATGCATCGTGGTCGTTCCGGACCATCCGGCACCCGGCAATCCCTGGTCGTGGCAAGGCTGTTATTGGAATCACCAGCCCCAAGCCGAGGTGGAATTGCTGCACCGTGGTTTTTACATAGCATTCATTACGCCCGATCCAGGCAGGCAGCATCCGGGCAAACAGTGGGATGCCTGGTATGCCTGGCTCACGGATAAGCATGGGCTGTCGAAGAAACCGGCCTTTGTTGGCATGAGTAAAGGCGGGGTGAATGAATACACATGGGCCACCTCGAACCCGGACAAGGTCTCCTGCATCTACGCCGATAACCCCGGCATCTACGCGGAGGACATCTTGAGGCTCGGGGAATTGATCAATCACGACATTCCCCTGCTCAACGTCTGCGGATCCGAAGATTTTGTCCTGGAGAATAATACGAAGGTCATCGAGAACATCTATCATCAGGCAGGCGGCCAGATCAGTATTATAATCAAGGAAGGCACCGGTCATCATCCACACAGCTTGATTGATCCCAAGCCCATTGCTGATTTCATTGAGCAGCACGTTCAGCCGAACACCACGCTCCGGCCCGGAATCGTGGATGACACGTTCACCAAATCCCATTATTACAGCACCGAGAATTCTTACATTTATCTACCGAAAGAAGATACTTACGCCACCTGCCGGGGGCCGCAGTTCACCCCATGCTATGACCGTTACGACAAGCCAAGTTACGACAAGAATGGCAAGCCGGTGTTTGGAGTCATGGGTATGGCGGTGCTCGTACCGAAGACCGAGGCTGCCGGGAAGCCATGGGTCTTCCGGGCGGATCGCATCGACCGGACTGCCTCCGCCATTGATCTGGCCCTGCTGGCCAGGGGGTTCTACATCGTGGCTGCTCCTTACTTGGGACAAGGCCCCGTTCTGGCAGAATGGAACGCCGTTTATACAAACATGACCGCCCACGGCTTTTCCAAGAAACCGGCCTTGGAAGGTGCTGGCGCGGGAGCCGGGGAAGCCTACGCCTGGGCCATCGAAAACCCCGACAAAGTTTCCTGCATCTACGGGGAGAATCCCGTCCTGCGCAGTATCATGTCGGGCAGACAGGAAGAAAAGCAGCCGCTGGACAATCTGGCCCCGCTGGCCAAAGCGGGCGTGCCAATCCTGCATGTGTGCGGCCAGCTTGATCCCTGGCTTGACCGCGAGACGCGGGTCGCGGAAAAACGCTACGAGGAGTTGGGCGGGCAGATGATGGTCATCGTGAAGCCCGGCGAGGGACATTTTCCTGCCGGGCCGCAAGACCCGACGCCGGTGGTGGATTTCATTGCAGCCAAAGCGCAGTAAAGACAGCGGATGCAGGACCGATACGCTCAATGGGCACATACAAAATCAAACGCGGGGCTTAAAATGCACGAACGGCCTGGAAAGGACTCAATTATTCATTCTGTCGCCGATCAATTTTTCCCCGGCACAGGTGTCCGATCTTTGCCATTAACCGAAATGAGCCGCCGCTTCAGCCAATCCCGCGATGGCTCGTCATAAAACCGCAGGCACCCATACGCCAGCACCAGACTTCCAAAGAATGTGAGAAGAGCATATGGATACGTTTGGGTCAGCGAAAGATTCCCGCGCTGCACATACGCCGTGTAAATATAAATCAGCGAGTAGTGGGTCATATAGATTGGGTATGAGATCCGGCCCAGGAAATCACAAATTCCTGCCGAATACTTGCCGCCCAAAGTTCCACCCGCACCCAAGGCGACGATCAGCGGAAATATCAGAATTATACACAACGACTCATACACTCCATTTATCCAGTAATGCGCTTCACCTCCAAATCGCGGCAGGATCAACACCACAACGATCAACCCGCTGCACACCCAGAAAGCGTGCGGCACACGAAAAATTTTTCCCAGACGAAACAGCAGTAATCCGCCGAAAAATGGGAACATCAACCGGGTAAACCCAATATGCAAGTTCTGCCCGTCCACCGACCAGCCGCCGGCAAAATCCCCGTCATGGCTCGTCAATCCCAGGTGGATGACTGCCGCCGCCGCCAGCAGCACCAGCACGGCCAGTAATTTTTTGGAAAAGTGCCGCACCACCAGGGCATACAGCAAGTTGGCGATGTACTCGAAAAACAGTGACCACGCCGGGCCGTTCACAGGATACATTTCCTGCCAGCCCCGAATATCCATCGAAGGCAGGAGCGGCAACATCGTGCAGCCCACCAACATCACCAGCAACATTTTCCAAACAGGCGTGCTCGCGATCAACGGAAACAGTCCGCACTGCGCAAAGTAAAATGCCATCGCACCGATGATGGACCCCATTATGACCATCGGATGCAGCCGGATGAGACGGCGCGCCAAAAATCCCCGCAGGCCCATCCGGCCCCAGCGGTCATCATACGCGTAACCGACGACAAATCCGGAAAGCAGGAAAAAGAAGTCAACTGCCAGGTAGCCGTGATTGATGATGTGGTTCAATGGGGTTGTGGCATGGGCCTCAAGAATATGAAACGCAACCACCATCAGTGCAGCCACGCCGCGTAATCCGTCCAAGATTTCGTAGCGCGGTTTGGATTGAAGGCCACTGGAATTTTCACTCATACTTATCTGGAAGCCTCGGATCTGGTTTGTTGGATCTTGCACGATACCATCTTGTCGTTCGCGTTCGGACTCAACCGGGTGAAATCCGGCGTGTTGGTCGCGAGCGTCCAAGAGGGATTAACTCTAATGGTTTCCAGCCAATCACATCTCATTGGCTTTGCAGTTGAAGACCATTGAAGTCACCTTCGGTTTGCGGACTAACCGTGTTCGTGGCGTTTGAATTGTGGGAGTAAGTGAACGTAATCGTTGCCCCCGTTCCCACAAGGATATTGGTAAACAGGACATAGGAGTTGCCCTGGATAAACGAAGTGAACCCGCTCGATGTATTGACGGTGCTCTGGCTGGTGGCCGGCGTCAAATCGCTTGATACCGTAAAGGTTGTTCCCCGATCCGAACGGGTGCCGCCCGTCCCGCCATTGATGCCGTAAAGATACAAATTATATGTGCCGGTCGGGACATTGTTTAGCGTGCAGGTGTTGGTCGCCGAGCTGGTGACATCGGCATAGTAATATTCCAGCGCCTGGGGAGTGCCCTCCGTTGTATAGGTGCCGCCCTGAAACTTGCCCGTCTGCGCTTCCGTGAATGTAATCGTGCTCAAGGTGACACCATCAGAATTGGTGCCGGCCGGCGTTGTGCCGCCGGGCACGATGTCGTTCCAATAATTGTTGCCAGGATCACTGTAAGCGCCCTGACCGGCATAATTCGCCCCGCCTTCGCCACCGGGCACATCAAAGTTGATGGCTCTTGAAAACGAATTGGTTCCCCCCTGCCAGCTATTCCCCGTGACCGTGGCTGTAAACGTGCTGGTCGCGTTGTTGATGTAGGCTGACTGGCCTGAATTCAGGCTCTCCACCATATTGCTCAGAATGGTGCCCGTTCCAGTGGTTCCCGACGAGATGGTAATCCCCGTGGTGCCCGGAGCCGTGATTAGATTGTCCTCAAATTGCAGGTTGTAGGTGCCGGTGGAAACTTGAACTGCTTCAAACATGGAGTTGCTGATTGTGTTGTCATTAACGGTGTCGTTGGTTCCGTCGCCTTCGATGATGATGGCGGGCTGGTCCAAGCCATATCCAAAGCTGCCGCCCCGCAGAATGGTGTTAAACTGCACGGTGACATCCAGGGGCAACACGGGGCCACCGTAACCGCTGAGTTCAATGCCCGTTTTCTTTACACAATCCTGGAACAAATTATCCTCGATCAATAAATTGCTTCCGCCGTAAATGCCCATTTGATTGGCCCACCAGGACGCCACGGTAGTGTTGTTTTTAACGGTGGCGGATTGCACCGGCGGCTCGCTTGTGCTCGCAGAATTCAGGGCAATGGCATCATCGCCATTGCCCCGGGAAAAATTATTACAGATGAGAACATTGGTGCATCCCTGACCGACGACATTATTGATGTTCATGCCATCACCCCAGGAGTTGTTAACCCGGGAATTCTCCACCGTGCAGTTGGTGCCGCTGCCCCAGACCAGCATCGTGTGTCTGGCCCAAACATTGTCAATCGTCCAGTTGCCGCCATTCGCCAGAATCGCGTACATGCCGGGGGTGCTGTTCGGCAGGGTGGCATCCAGGCGCAGGTTTTTAAACGAGGCCGAATTCCCATGAATCATGAAACCATTCGCCCAGTTGGCCTTCGTGCAGATGATCGCGCTATACCACGGCCCCGCGCCTTGAATCGTTACGTTCTGTGGCTCCAAGGCCCCGCCGTTGAACAGGTAAAAGTTGCCCGGCGGTATCCAGGCAATTTTGTTCGCACTCTCGGCGGCGTTGAAGCAGCTTTGGAGGGCGGACCAGTTGTCGATGCTGGGATTGTTGGAAACCGCCCCGTAGGACATAATGGAAAGCGAGCCGGACGGTTGGGTGAGCGGCGGCGGCGGGGTTTCCAAGTCAACCACATCAATGTTGTAATAGGCTGCCGTGTTGCTCGAATCCATCTGGAGCGTGAAAGTACCGCCGGGTGGGATGGCGGCACCGGGAACAAATAAAGCCACCTCGTCCCAGAAAACATGAGGGCTGCCCGTGGTGGGGTCATGGCTCATGCCGTTATAGTTGGTGGTGGCTTCGTAGACCCAGGTCTGAAAAGAAGTCACGGGAATTTGCAGGCGAAAGGCTCCGCCCACATACAAGTCAATGGTATTGCTAATGCCGCCTCCAGTGGGAGCATCGGGGATGGAGTAGCGGATGTTGAGGGCGGTGATGGCCTTGCCGGTATTGTTGGTGAGGGTCACATTTTGTCCCGGGCCGGCCAAATTGACATAGGCATGGCCGGAGGCCTCCAGTTGCGGGCTGGAAAATTCGGTGGTGGGCGGCGCGGTGAGCGCAACGACCGTGGCGCCGCCACCGAGATTCCCTGATTCGGCTTCGTAGGAAATGAATGGCGTACTGGCGCCGATGGCGGGTGTCTGCAACACGCGAAAAAAACCATTTTGATACCCGGCCGTGTTCACCAGAAAGTTGGTCTGACCACCCGTTCCCACCAACGTTTTCATCCAAGGATAAGCCGCCGGATTTCCCAATGCTGGGGTCCACCATACCTCATAATTTCCGAAGCCGACACCATTGGTGACAGTGATCGCAAGCTGATTTGTCCCGGCCGACGCGATGGTCAGCCCCGGCGGCGTGCTTTGCGCCGGCCCGCAGGTCACGGAAAACAAGAAGGCGGCCACCATGGTTGCCTGGAGGAAAAAACGGCGGTTCAACTCCAGCCGCCACCCGCTGTGAGCAGAAATTTCGCAAACGACCGGCCGGGGCATCTCCCTGGGATTTACCCACCATTGACCTCCGGTTATGCCAGCTGCTGAATTGTTGGCGACTGTTCCGAGCGAAGAACAAATGCCAAGGCCGCTATTGGCTCCAGCTCCCCACCCTAACATAAGACCATCACAGGAAATCGGCGGAGGACTGAGGTCAGGGGTGTCCAGGGCAACAGTAGCATTGACACCTTGGAAAGCGGACACATTCCCTTTGATCAGGCATCCCATTCGCCCGAATGTTTCCATCAGCTTTCTTACATTATGTGTCATAAAATTGAACGTACAGGCGCATTTCGATCGGCAATCACAACCGCAGTCGATAATTCGGACCGTCAATATTCCTGGCATTCCCAACCATTAATTGTTCGATGTATTAGAAAAACGGGCAAGCTTCAGACCGCAATCGGCACCCTGTTATTGCGATGAAGTATTGGATGACAACCAATCAATGTCTTGAATGTCACCTGCACTGGTTGCCGGGACCAACGGTGATCCTCCGGTAACGGGATGAGGTATGGGACATTGAAGAACCGCCGAGCCAAGCCACTTGTGAATTTCAGCATGCCCGTCAGCAAATGCCAGCGTCGTAGAATGTCCGCCATGATAGGTCGCGGGAAAGTCAACCCATTCAGGTGTATTTCCATTTACAGTTGAGCCACACGCCACAGCGAAGGCATCATCATTAATGCTGGCAGGGGCCTCTTCAATAAATACAAACGTTTGCGTAGGAACTTTTATGGCTGCCTTCTTCTTATATAACGCAAAATTTCCGTTATCTATGTTTATCCAGGCAGAAGAAGAGGCGAACACCTGGTTCATGGACATGCTACGGACAACCGGGAAAAGCTGGATACTTCTTCCGGTATTAGCATTACAGGTTCGAAGATCCGCCGGGCAGCGGTATATCGTCGCATTTTTTGCCAACGGCCACAAAGTGCTGGGCTGCAAATCTGTAGCAATATTCCAATTACTTTGATTCGCCGGGTCAAGATCCATTGGATTATTATTTACGTAAGTTTCAACCCCTGTCATCCATGCCGGACGCCCGTCAGGGTCGCCGGTATAAATAGTACTTGGCACGAAGTCGTTGTTATCATCGGCATAGATTTGCCACGCCAGCATTAATTCCCGATTGTTATCCAAACATTGGATGCCTTGAGCCTTTTGCTTGGCTTTGGCGAGTGCCGGCAAGAGCATCGCCGCCAGGATGGCGATAATGGCAATAACGACAAGTAATTCAATCAAGGTAAAACCAGCACACCGGGGTGCAGACTTTGATTGTTTCAATTTTTGTTTCATACGAATTTAACTCTGCCGTGTTATTTGTTTCAGTGAAGTGCAGAGTGCCAGCAATAAAATGATGGCACCCTGCTTCGAACTTCACTAATTACACAACCCGTCAAATGTGCACGCCATTTAGTTATTTCATCAATTATTGGTGTTGCTCAGCAGATAGAACTGCTGGTTCAGTGCCGGATTTACGGCGTTTAGCAGGTTGGAGGTGAAACTCCCGCTGCCGCTCGATACATTGGTCCATATTGGCGTCCAAGTGCCGATGGGTGCCGTCAGGTTTGTAGTGGTCAACACATAAAATGTGCCTGCTCCCGAGTTCGTCCCTGAAATCGTCAGGCTCGTTCCTGAAACCACCGGGCTGGCCGTAAATGCCAATCCGGTAATCGAACTGGCCGACCCTACCTGCAAGCTGCCCGTTCCGGTGATAAATCCGGGGCTCGTAGTAGCGTTGTAGAGTCCCGAGGGCTGGTTGGTTCCTCCCAGGGACAAGGCCGCTATCTGATCCGTGCCGGCAAAGTTCAGGTTTAGCACGGCATTGGTGTTGACCGCCACCATGTTCGTAACGCAAGGCGCGTTAAGCTCCAAAGTGCCGCCGCTGACCGTGGTATTGCCGGTATAGGTGTTGGTATATAGCAGATCCACCAAGCCCCTGCCGGTTGCCACCACGGACCCGGTACCGGAAAGGACGGTGGCGATATTCAAAACCGCACCTGAATTTGTAACATCAAAATCACAGTTCGTGCCAGTGATGGTGCTAACAGAAGCGTTGTTGGTGAAACCGGAGATGCCGTTAAGCGAACTATTACGTAAGACACCGTTTGAGTTCGTGAAGGCACTGGCCGCCTCACTTTGCCCGTTCAAGTCCCAAACTCCACCGGTGCTCAGCGTTACCTGATAAAGGGGGTTAACCTCCGGCTGGGTCGGGCCACCAATTCCGGTTTCATAGACCAGAGCGTTGGATTGAACCACCAGTCCGTTTGGATGGTTAACGACAAAGCCTGCGATTTTATCAAATAAAACCGTCCCCTGATCAACGCTAAGGCCCAGGATCTGACCTGAATTGGGCAAATTTCCCTGAATATCCCAGGTGCCGAAACCGGTCTTATGCACCAAAGTATTCCCGCCGTTGATCCAACCTGCCGTGATCAGCGTGTTGGAAACAATATTAACAGTCATGTTCACGGGCATGGTCACATTTACCGTCCCTGAACCAAGATTAAGGCTATTTGATGTTCCCAGGTAACTAAAATTCCCCGCCCACCTAAATGAGTCTGGGGAAGCCGATGCACCCGAATTCAATGTCAGCAATCCGCCGCTGGAATTATCAATTGAACCGCCGTCAATGATCAAGTTGCCATAACCAAGAGCACCGACATTCCCGATGTTCAACTGGCCGGCACCGAGTTCAAGATCTCCGAAAAAGCTATTGGCAGCCATCAGCGTTAATGCGCCGCCGCCCGCTTTGGTGATTCCTAATCCGTTTCCACCATCACTAAGAGAACCGTCCACCTCGAAAGTGTTTGAAACCACCGTCAGAACCGTATTTGCATTAAACGTAACCGTCCCGGCTCCGGTGTCAAAATTATTGGTGGAACCCAAATAACTGAAACTACCATTCCAAGTCTCGTCGATTGAGGGAATCAGCGTGACGTTTGAACCGCTAGTATTGTCAATGGCACCACCATTGATGGTCAACTGTCCGGTGCCGATGGCCGAATCCTGACCGCTGCTGTCGCCGCCATTGTTGATGTTTAACTGGCCGGCAGAAAGAGTTGTGCCACCACTATAGGTGTTTGTTTCCGTGAGCGTCAACGTCCCGCTGCCCAGCACCGACAGGCTTTCCGGTCCAACGATACTGCCAGTTCCCGTAATCGTGTAGTTGTCACCGATCGGGCTATTGACAGTTATATTAGTGGGGCTTACGCTGGTATTGTTGTTCACGGTAATTGGAAAAGGCCCGGCAGCCGTACCATCAAAGACCACCGCACTTGCATTCGTATAAGTGACATGATTGCTGATTGTAAACTGATACCAATTAGCCGTGGTTTGAATATCCCATGCGCCGCTACCGACCCTCCAATAATCAGCCGGACTATATGTGGAATTCGTAACCACCAAAGACAATGTGGTGATGGTATGGGTCAGGTATCCCGAAGCCGATCCTCCTGTCAGGGTAATCGCCACGCTCGTGGGTGCCGTGCCAGAAATAGTGCCGCCGGTGGAAGTAATCAGCGGATAAGTGCCGGTTGCAATGGCGGAGCCGCTGACATGTACCATGGGTGTGGTCGCAAAGTTAATACCGCCGCTGATCTGAATCGGGGCCACCGATGTGCTGGGCGCAAGCGATCCAAATGAATGACTCAATGTCGTCGTACCATTTTGAAATGTGAGCGGTCCGGTGGAAACGGCCTGTCCCGGGCTTGATTGGACAGACAATGTAGGGGATCCAGCGGAACCATCAACGGTCATGGAACTGCCATTCGTTGACCCGTAAGGGGACGTTACAAGCGCCAGTGTACCGTTACTGACAATTGTGCTGCCGGCATAAAGATTGGTGCCGCTCAAAGTCAACGTGCCGCCGCCGACCACATTCAACCCGCCAGGGCCGGTCAGTGGTCCGGATAAACCAATATTCCCCGGATTATTATTGTTGTCCGCGCAATTAAAAGTGATGTTGCCGTTCAAGGTGCCCAGCGTCATTGGCATAACACAACTCCAGCTGGCCAGTGCACCCACCGTGCCACCGGAAAGGGTGATATAGTTGGTGAGGGCAGATGACGCACCAAGGGTGATTCCGTTGGCGCCAAGATAAAGACTTCCGGCCGAGTTGGTCAGCGCCGCTATGCCGCCGCTAAATGTGCCGCTGCTTCCGCCAAAAGTGATTCCACCGTAGGCAAGGATCTGTCCCCCGGTTTGATTCAAAAACGCCTGCGAAGCCGCCGCCGAACCGCCCGGCATCAGTTCAATCTTAGCGGCGTAAAGGGAATTGCCCAAGGTAAGCACCCCGCCATTCACATTAAAAGTCGCATGGTCGGTACTGTTGTCATTATTTGGTATGGAAATGATGGCGTTGGCGTTTACGCTGCCACTGGCCGTAGTCCAAACATTGATGGCGCCACTATTTAAATTGACGGTTCCAGTCCCGCCGCCACGAACCACGACGATTTTATTGCCCGTGTCATTTATTGTTCCGCCATTGACCGTCAAAGTTCCGGTGGTAGAAGTGACGCCACCATAGGCAGTGCTGTAACCCACATACAAAACGCCGGCGGTGCCTTGCACCCAAGTCCCGGAAGTGAAGTTGAGGTTGCCGCAATCCACGTAAAAAACGCTTGGGCTGATTGAAGAACTTAGATTTACGGTGCCAGTGCCCAAGAAGTGTGCCTGAACCGAAGTCATGGTGTTCTGAACATTCAGAACGGAGCCGGCCCCGACCAGAAAGTAATTCGCGTTGTTACCGCTGGCGATCGGACAGGCCAAGGTGGCCGTCTTGCCGGCAGCGAGGTTGATGCCGGGGGTGCTGGCCGCATTTTCCAGAAAGATCCCGGAGCCGGAGAAGGTGTAGCCGCTGTTATTGATCATGATATTGGTGGCGGCAACTTGCGTGGCGACGTTGATGGCATAAGTTCCGTCCACACCGCCAAAGATGGCGCCGGTGGTAGGCACGGTGCTGCTCGTCTGTGACCAGATCACGTCCGCAGAGCCGTTATACCAATCGGCCGTGGCGGTGTCCCAATTCCCAGATGCCGGCGGATTGCCCCCATTGCTGTTGGGATCCCATGTTAAAACCTGGGCGGAAGCACTGGCGGCGAACAAACCCAGCGCAACCACCGCCAACCAGCGGCAAATGAACGTAACGGGTGAGTTTTTTGGATGTTGCCGCATCCCTAACAAAAATGTGCGGTGACTGACGGATGGTTTATTCATGTTTATAGAGGGTGGGTTCTAATGTTTTGGGTTGATTTGAATTTAGCTTGAGCGCTTTGGGTTGGCTATGCCGGATTGGTTGAGATCTTCAGTTCCAAGGCACCCGGCGGAAATTCTGCCGGAGCTGATTTTAAACATCTTATTCAGCGACAGATTTAGAGCGTGCGTGATAATTCGTGGTCGCATTGGTTTCTACTACAATAGGTGAGCCTAAACCATCATCCCATCACCTAAATAGGTGATTTTTGCCCGATCCGATTTGCGACATGGAAGCAGATATTTACGAAGCTAATGCCGGCCATCTCGTCGGGCGAAGGCGGTCGGGAAAATGGCGGAAACTTACAATTCATCAATGCCCGCTTTGCGAATAATCCCCCGGCAAATAATATGACCGGGATTTGGCGAACGGTTTCCGCCCTGGTGAATCATCTCGCATCAAGACTTGCGCATACACCATCGCTTGGAATAAATCGGCAATGTAAACCAGAACTACCAGCAACACCACGCCTCCGCTTACTTCGCCGGCGTAAATTTATATAGCAACACCCCGTGCGCGGGAATTTCCAATGGCAGCAACTCGTTCGTTGTATCCACATTCAAAAGATTTTTTTGCCGCCATATATCGCGGACGTGCTGCTTGCCCGCCAGTCCGAGTTGCATGAATTCTTTGAACTGCACTTCCGCCGCCGTCGCCCCCAGATTGAAGAAGCCGATGGCCGTTCCGCCGTCGGCCAGGTCCTTTTTGTAGATCCGCACGTCGCCGTGCTTGATGGCGCACATCGCCTCCTTGCCCAGCACGTCCTGGTCGATCGCCAGCACCTCGTCATTGCTCAACAGGCCCAGCGTAAAGTCATCCAGCTTCTGCATGTCACAGCCGATCAGCAGCGGCGCGGACAACAGGCACCACAGGCTGATGTGTGTGTACTGTTCATCGGCGGACAGGCGCGTCGGATGGACATTGCCCCAGCCAACCTGGCCCACGACCAGCATGTCCGGGTCATTCCAGTTGCCCGGCCTGGCCAGCGGCGCGGCCTGATCCTGGTTAAAGCCGATGGCGCTCATGCTGCGCCACGTGTCGGTGATGTCTCCGGTCGTCCGCCAGCTGTTGCCGGCCACCGAACCGCCCCAGTTCCACACATTTGACATGCCGTACTGGCAAAGGCTGAAAACGATATCTCGGTTTTGTTCCCGCAAAAACTTGCCCATGAGGCGGTACGGATAAATCGCGACTTCCATGTCGTTCTTGCCCTTGCCTCCCGGCCACGTAGGAATGTTCGTGTCCGTCTTCTGCGAGCCGTCGGCGACGCCGCTGTAACTGCACCAGTCGTACTTCAGGTAATCAAAGCCCCACTTCGCATACGTCTGTGCGTCCTGCTCCTCGTGCTGAAAACTGCCGGTGCAACCCCCGCACGTCCACGGGCCGGGCGAGGAATACAAACCAATCTTCAACCCCCGGCTATGCACATAATCCGCCAGCCCTTTCATGTCCGGAAAACGGGAGTTCGGCACCACGAACCCTTTGGCGTCACGAAACGCCCCCTGCGAGGCCGGGTTCTGCGAGTTGTGGTTGTTTTGCCAGTCGTCGTCAATGTTGATGTACGTCCAGCCGTGGTTGATCAGGCCGCTCTTGACCATCGCATCCGCCGCGCGCTTCACCCGGTCCGCGGAAACGGCATGGCCAAAACAATTCCAACTGTTCCAGCCCATCGGCGGCGTCAGCGCGATCTGGTCGCCACACACGATGCGGAATTCCTTCTCCGCCCTGCCGAAGATGTTTTTGGCGCGGAGGGTGACCGTGAACTCACCCTTGGATTTCAAGGTCCCGGTGATGCGGCCGGTCTCGGCATCCAGTTTCAGGCCACGGGGAAGGTGCTTCGCGGAAAATTTCATCGGCCGTTCGCCCGTTGCCGGGATCGTGAAAAAGAATGGCGAACCGGGCCGCACGCCAAAGACATCCGCGCCGTTGATGCGCGGGGTGCCCGGCGCCGGCGGCGTGCTTTGCGCCGGCCCGCTGGTCACGGAAAATAAGAAGGCGGACACCATGATTGCCTGGAGGAAAAAACGGCGGCTCGACTCCCCCCGCCACCCTGTATGAGCAGAAATGTCGCGAACGACCGGATGGGGCATCTTCCTGCGATTTACCCACCACTGACCTCCGGTTATGGCGTATGGTTTATTAACATTTACGGGAGTAGGGTCTGATTTTTTTAGGGTGATTTGGATTCGACTTGAGGAGTTTTTGTTTGCTTTGCCGGTTAAGTTGAAACCATCAATTCCAGAGGCTTCCGCCGAATATTCCGCCACTGTTGATTTTACCAATCTCCTTTGGCGGCAGGTTGGAACGTGCATTATAATTCGTGGACGCATTGGTTTTAACCACAGTAGGTGGGCCTAAACTATCATCCCATCACCCAAATAGGTGATTTTTGGGCCGGCCCGACTTAACGGCGCGGAAGCGTAGATTCACGAGGTGAATGCCGACCATCCGACTTAGTGAGGGTGGGCGGAAAGATTGCGGCAACTTAACTTACAAATCATCAATGCCCACGTTGCAAATAATCGTCCAGCGCATATTGATGTGCCATTTACGCCATTTTCCTCGAATTTGTTAGAGAGGCTGAGGATGGAGTTGTCGACGGAAAATTGAGTTGGAGCAACGAAAGGAATAGATGAGCTTCATGCCGACCATGCTAGTTGTTCGTCTGCACACTACCTCGCTTCAAGACCATCTTTAAATCTTCGCAGGTGGTCTCGATGATGGGCTTCTCTCGGATTAAATCGCAGGTCAAAGCTTTGAATTCACGGGCGTACCGAGCTTGACTGACTGGTTTTCCATGGCCGCTCATTTCTTCTATGGCGTCCTGCCACGTTCGTGTGGCCATTTTTGGGTCGGCGTGTCTGATGAGCACCTTCCCTATCTCCATGTTGAGTGCCGGAGTACGGCCTGATTGATTTTCAGCGTCCAGCAGGCTCCTTGCTTCCTTCAGGTTGCTGGTGTGCAAACAACGCTGGCTGCGAGTATGGTGGTTCTGGATGTAGTATGATTGACGGCTTCTCCGCCAAAACAGGGTGTATGTGTCTCTCATGTTTATTATGCGACATCATACTGGAAAACTCCGTGTCGAAGTTAGCGTGCAGTGGGCGAGTTAAGGCTGGTTAATCAGAATCTTGGCAGAGCACCAAAAATCCTGCGCCTAGCTGACCAACTGGCTGCCATTTTCCTTCAATCCGCCTTCCCGCCACCCAAATTTCCTTGAAATTCAAGGTTTTTGAAGTTGGCTCCAGAGGAAGGACTCGAACCTTCAACCACACGGTTAACAGCCGCGTGCTCTACCATTGAGCTACTCTGGAACGCAAAGGGACGAATAATCTACAGACCCGCGCCCGTTCGTCAATTTCATTCCTCAAACTTTTTGGCATCGTCCGCAGAAAAAGGTGCTCCGCGCCGCCTGCACCAGCCGCACAATGGGCGAGCCGCAGACCAGGCACGGCTTTCCTCCACGGTCATAGACCTGCAACCGCTCCTCGTAATAGTCTTCCACGCCCGGCGCACTGCCGAAATAAAACAATCCGTCTGATTTTCCGGTGCCGAAATTCAATGGCACCGTGCTGCCGCAGGCGATGGCTTCGGACAAAATATCACGCACCGCATCCAGCAACCGTTCCACCTGCGCGAATTTCAATTTGTTCGCGGCCAGGCGCGGCGAAATCTTCGCCCGGAACAATGCCTCGCTCGCGTAGATGTTGCCCACGCCGGCGATAAGCGATTGATCCAGCAGTTTCACCTTGATGGGCTGACGCGAACGCTTCAGTTCCCGGGCAAAAACTTCCGGGGTAAACTCCCGGTCCCATGGCTCCGGCCCCAGTTTTTCCACGGCCGAGAGATCCAACGTCATCCGCCCAAAATAACGGGTGTCTTCAAAAACAAAGGTTCCTTTGGATAGTTCCCACACGACGGCCGCGTGCTTGGGCAATGCCTCGCCTTTGCGCGCCACGAACATGCGCCCGGTCATGCCAAGGTGCCCCAGCAGCGTGATGTCCTTGCCGCCCTTGGCGCGGAATTCGAACAGCAGATATTTTCCCCGGCGCGTCAGCCCTTTGAATTTCGCGCCGGTCAGTGCCCGTTGCAGTTGCTTTTCCGTCGTGGGCCTGAGGATTTTGGGACGGTTGACCCGGATGCGGCGGATGCTTTTCCCATGCAACGCCGGGCGAAGATGCCGGGCGAGCACTTCGACTTCAGGCAATTCAGGCATTGTGAATCAGCTTACGAGTGTGCCGATCTTTTCGCCCAACACGACGCGCTTGAGATTGTGATGCTTGAAGAAATCAAAAACGATGATGGGCATCTTATTGTCCATGCACAGCGAAAATGCCGTGGAATCCATCACCTTCAACTGCCGTTGCAGCGCGTCGATGTAGGATATCTTGTCGAAGCGCACCGCCTTCGGGTTTTTCTTCGGGTCGCTGTCGTAGATGCCGTCCACCTTCGTCGCCTTCAGGATCACTTCCGCGCCGATCTCGTTCGCGCGCAGGGCCGCCGCCGTGTCCGTGGAGAAATACGGGTTGCCCGTGCCGCCGCCGAAGATGACCACCCGGCCTTTTTCCAGGTGCCGCACCGCGCGACGCCGGATGAACGGCTCGGCGATCTGCGCCATGGCGATGGCGCTCTGCACGCGCGTCGGTGCGCCAAGCTTTTCCAGCGCGTCCTGCAACGCGAGCGAATTGATGATCGTCGCCAGCATGCCCATGTAATCGCCCGTGGCGCGTTCAATACCACGCTCGCTGCCGGTGAGTCCGCGAAAAATATTTCCGCCGCCGACCACCATGACGACCTGTACGCCGAGGTCGCGCACCTCGCGGATCTGGTCGGCCATGTGCTGCACCGCCTCGGGCGAAATGCCCATGCCTTGCGCATCGCCAAGCGATTCGCCGCTCAACTTGATCAGGATGCGGGAAAATTTTGGTTTTGTGGTCTTGGTCATGGAAGGAAAGGCGCGCGCAACATCCAGAAATTTTTAGCAGCCGGATGCCCGAAGGTCAAACCAAAGACACTTGCATTTGCGCATTCCCGGCGTAAAGTTCACAGCATGAAAGTAACGGATAAAAGCCGGAATAAAATTGTCAAGCCCACGCGGGGCAAAAAGGTTTTGGCTACGCTCCTGCGCGGCGGAAAGATTAAAGGCCGGACGCAGAACTGGCTGCAATTTACGCGGGGCGCGGCATGATTTTGGTGGACACCAGTGTCATTGCGGACATCTTCACGCAAGACCCTGAATGGTTTGACTGGTCAAGCGAACAACTGGAATTTTACGGCAACCGGGGAGCGCTCGCCTACGACGCCGTCATCTTTGCCGAACTCGCCGTCAAGTTCGATACGCAAAAGGAACTCGAACAACGCCTCGCCGCCTTCATCTGCCTGCTGCTGCCGCTGAATGCCGCGTTTCAGGCCGGCAAGGCATTTGAAAAATACCGGCGCGCCGGCGGACGCAAGGCGCGGCCGCTTCCAGATTTTTTTATCGGCGCACACGCTTACGTTGCGCAACTGCAGTTGCTCACCCGCGACCCGCGCCGGGTCCGCAGCTTCTTTCCGTCCGTACGGTTGATTACCCCGTAATGGCGATCAGCCATAAAATGGCATTTACTTAATTGTCCCAGTGACCCAGACGGGTATCGCTTTCTTCTAATTTAGCAGTTAGGTGTCATTTCAACTCCGCCGCGATTTGTTCGCCGAGTTGCGCGGCCTCGGCGACAGGGCGTCTGGCTTCGCCGCGTTTTACCGTTTCATCGCGAAAGGAAATCGCCTTGAGGGAAATCTTATCGCCGGTAATCTCCGCATGCGCGCCGACGGGACTTTGGCAGCCGCCGCCCATGCCGCGCAAAAATGCGCGCTCCGCCGTCACCGCATGGAACGTGTTAAAATGGTTCAGTCGCTCGACGATTTTCAGGATGCGTTCATCATCCGCCCGCGTCTCAATGCCGATGGCCCCCTGCCCCACGCAGGGCAGCATTTCCTCCAGCGTCAGCACGGTGGCCAGCAAGCCGTCCGGCACGGCATCGCCCTTGATGGTGCCATCGGCGTTGATGTCAAAGTTCAATCGCTTCATGCCCGCGAGCGCGAGGACGGTGGCGTCCAGTTCGCCGCGTTCGGCGACCTTTTGCATGCGGGTGGCCACGTTGCCGCGGATCTCAACGATTTTAAAATCCGGCCGCAACGCGAGCAGTGACTGTTTGCGCCGTGTGCTGCTGGTGGCGATGGTGATGCCTTTCGGAAAATCTTTTAGCGCCATGTGCGGCTTGAATCCGCGCAACTCGCTTTGGCCCGGGCTCCAATCGGCGGAATCCGCCGCCGTCTCCTTTTGCTTTTTTAAAAACGCGGCGTCGCGATAGATCAAAACATCGCGCACATCCTCGCGTTTCGGCGTGGCGGCGAGGATCAAACCGGATGGCAGGTCCGTGGGCAAATCTTTCAAGCTGTGCACGGCGAGGTCGGCCTGGCCCTTGACCAGCGCCACTTCGAGTTCCTTGGTGAACAGTCCTTTCGGCAATGATTCGGCCTGGTCGCCTTTCTTGGCCATGGAAGCCTTCTGCAACTTGTCGCCGGTGGTCTTGATGATCTTCAGCTCGAACCGCAGCCGGGGAAACGCGGCGCGACACATGGCGGCGATCAGGTTGGACTGCGCCAGCGCCAGCGCGCTGCCCCGCGTGCAGATGATGATGGGTCGTTCAGCGGCCATAAGTTGACTTCGCTTCCAGCATCCCACGGAATCGCGCGGTTGAAAAGGAAACAGCATCAACCGAAATTGCCTTTGTCATCGCAATTATTGTTGCGCTGGAATTAATGAAACGGCGGCGACGTCATCGTCATCGTCGTGGTCGTGGTCATCGTACAAAATCGTTACCAATGGGCTTTGAACTGATGAGTTATATTGTGATTTAAATGACATCTACCCGCATTGACGCCATGCAATGCGGGTAGATGTATTTTATAGATCGGCGGTTGATTTGTCGAGCCTGTAATCCAGAGCAGTCAACTCGACTCGCGGAAAACCTCGGGGGAAAATGTGAAACAGAAGAAAATTAGAAAAGAATCAATTGATTTTGCCGCCATCCGTAAAATTATTTAACCTTCGCGCATGGATGTCCGCCGGGACCAACTGCTCGCGCCGCTGAAACGTGTTTTCGGCTTTGATTCGTTCCGTCCTTTGCAGGAGGAGATCATCCGCGACTCGCTCGCCGGCAAAGACGTCTTCGCCGTGCTGCCGACCGGCGGTGGCAAGTCGCTTTGCTTCCAACTGCCCGCGTTGGTCCGCCCGGGGCTGACCGTCGTGGTATCGCCGCTGATCGCGTTGATGAAAGACCAGGTGGATGCCCTGCAAGCCGCAGGCGTCGCGGCCACGTTCCTGAATTCGTCGCTCGAAACCGGCGAATCCCGTCCGCGCCTGCGCGGCCTGCACAATGGTGAATTCAAGCTCCTCTATGTCGCACCTGAACGCTTGATGCTCTCCGGCTTCATCGAGGATCTGCAAAAATGGAATGTGAACCTTTTCGCGATCGACGAGGCGCATTGCGTCAGCGAATGGGGCCATGACTTCCGGCCGGAGTATCGCCAGCTTTCGACGTTGCGCGGAAAATTTCCCGGCATCCCGCTCATGGCGCTTACGGCCACCGCCACGGAACGCGTGCGCGCCGACATCGTCACTCAGTTGCACCTGAAAAGTCCCGCGTGCTACGTCGCGAGTTTCAACCGGCCAAACCTGACGTATCGTGTCGCGGCCAAATCCGGTTCCTACGAGCAAATCGTCTCCTTCATCCAGCAACGTAAAGGCGAGGGCGGCATCATCTACTGCCAGGCGCGAAAGACGACCGAAGATCTCGCGCGGAAATTGAGCGCAGACGGCATTCCCGCCCTGCCCTATCATGCCGGACTCGAAGGCGACGAACGTTCGCGCAACCAGGAAAAGTTTTTGCGCGACGAGACGCGCGTCGTCTGCGCCACCATCGCGTTCGGCATGGGCATCAACAAGCCAAACGTCCGCTTCGTCATCCACTACGACCTGCCGAAAAACATCGAGGGCTACTATCAGGAAACCGGCCGCGCGGGCCGCGACGGCCTGCCCGGCGAATGCCTGTTGATGTTCAGCGCCGGCGACCGCGTGAAGCAGATGCGGTTCATTGACGAGAAGCCGAATCCGCAGGAGCGCGAAACCGCCCGCGCGCAACTTGAACAGATGATCCACTACGCGGAGATCGGTGGTTGCCGTCGGGAATTTCTGCTCGGGTATTTTGGCGAAAAACACGGCGAACAAAATTGCGCCGGGTGCGACAACTGCCTTTCACCTCGCGCCACGTTTGACGGCACGCTGGCGGCGCAAAAATTTTTGTCCTGCGTCTATCGTATCCGCGAGAAAAGCGGTTTCGGCGTCGGTATCAATCACATCATCGAAGTCCTCACCGGGGCGGAGACCGAGAAAGTCCGCAAGTTCGGTCATCACGAACTTTCCACTTACAATATCGGCGGCGAACACACGCGCGCCGAGTGGGGCGCGATCGGGCGAGAACTCGTCCGCCTCGGGCTGCTGTTCCAGAACACGGAAAAATTCAGCACCGTCGAAATCACCGATGCCGGGCGCGCCGCGCTCAAGGCCCGGCAGAAAATCACGCTCACCAAACCCGTCGCGCCGTCCGAAACGCCCACGCATCGCGCCGGTGAAATCGCCTGCGACGAAGTGCTGTTCGACCGGCTCCGCGCGCGGCGCAAACAGCTCGCCGACGAACGAGCCGTGCCGTCCTACATCGTTTTCTCGGACGTGGCGCTGCGACAGATGGCGCGTTTTTATCCGGCGAGCGATGCGGAGTTTTCCCGCATCAGCGGCGTCGGTGAGAAGAAGCTGCGCGAGTTTGGAGAAATTTTTCTTGGCGAAATCACCGCGCACCTCCAGACCAACGCGCGCCAGATTTTTGCAGATGATTCCTTCAGCGAACCCGTCGCCTTCAAGCCGCGACGCGGCACATTGAACGATACGGCTCGCGAGACGCTGGATTTTTTCCGGAGGGGAAAAACCATTTCACAGATCGCCAAGCTTCGCGGCTTGAAGGACGGCACGATTTGCAGTCATCTGGAAGAGGCCATTCTGGCCGGCGAAAACCTGGACGTGGATTCGCTGGTGGGTCCGGCGGCGCAAAAAGAAATTGCCGCAGCCTTTCAGAAGCGCGGCTTCGGGAATCTTGGCGGGGTGGTGGAATCGCTGGGCGGCAAGTACGATTACGGCCAGTGCCGCCTGGTCCGCGCTGCGTTGCAGTCCGGCCGGGCCGCGTGAACCACCAGCGACGCAAATCCAACTCGCTTTTTTTCGTTGCGAACTTTATTTTTGACGGATGTCTGTGACAGAAAATTTTTTGGCGCATCCCGATCAATTTGTCCGCCGCCACATCGGCCCGAACGAGGCCGAAACCCGCGAAATGCTCGCGCTGCTTGGCCGGAAAAACCTGGATGAATTGATTGACGCCGCGGTTCCCCAAAAAATCCGGCAGCCGAAGAAGTTGAACCTGCCCGCAGCACGCAGCGAATTTGAGGCGCTCGCCGAATTGCGCCGGGTGGCCTCGGAAAACAAGGTTTTCCGCTCGTTCATCGGCCAAGGGTACTACGATTGCATCACGCCGCCGGTCATCCAGCGCAGCGTGTTGGAAAATCCTGGCTGGTACACGCAATATACGCCGTATCAGGCGGAGATTTCGCAGGGCCGGCTGGAATCGCTGCTGAATTTTCAGACGATGGTTTCGGAACTGACCGCGCTCGACATCGCCAACGCCTCGATGCTCGATGAAGCCACCGCCGCCGCTGAGGCGATGATGATGAGCCACCGTTTCAAAGGCTCGGACACGCGGAACGTCTTTTTCATCTCGGAAAATTGTCATCCGCAGAACATCGAAGTCGTCCGCACGCGCGCGAACGCGCTCGGGGTGGAAACGATTGTCGGCAACCATGAAACCTTTGCGTTCAGTGACCAGGTTTTTGGTGCGCTCGTGCAATATCCCGACACCTTCGGGGCGATTCATGATTATTCCGGTTTCGCCGAGAAGGCCCATGCCGCCGGTGCGATGCTGACCGTCGCCACGGATTTGCTGGCGCTCACGCTCATCAAACCGCCGGGCGAATTCGGCGCGGACATCGCGGTGGGCAGCGCGCAACGCTTCGGCGTGCCGCTGGGTTATGGCGGGCCGCATGCGGGATTTTTTGCGACGCGCGATGAGTTCAAGCGCCAGATGCCGGGGCGCATCGTCGGCGTGTCCAAAGATACGCGCGGCAAGCCGGCGTTACGGCTTGCACTCGGCACGCGCGAGCAACATATCCGACGTGAGAAGGCCACGAGCAATATCTGTACGGCGCAGGCGCTGCTTGCAAACATGGCGGCCCTCTATGCGTGTTACCATGGCGCGGATGGATTAAAAAAAATTGCGGAGCGGGTTCATGCGCTCGCGCAAATTCTTGCCGCCGGCCTGGAAAAAATCGGGTGCAAAGTCACTGCGAAAAACTTCTTCGACACGATTTGTATCGAAGCAAAGTCTTCTGCTGAAATTTTGAAAATCGCGGAAACGTATCAGTTCAATTTCCGGCAAATCAGCATCAACCAGATTGGAATTTCGCTTGATGAAGTTGCGTGTCCGATCGGCGTCACAAAAATCTGGCAGGTTTTCAACGGCGGTAAGCCGGTGGATTTTGCTTTCACGGATTTTTCAGCCAGATCATCCGTGGCCAATCGCGAATCAAAATTTCTCGCACACAAGGTTTTCGATGCGTATCACAGCGAAACCGAGATGCTGCGCTATATCAAGCGGCTGGAATCGCGCGATCTTTCGCTCACGGCTTCGATGATTCCGCTGGGTTCATGCACGATGAAGTTGAACGCCGCGGCGGAGATGTTTCCCGTGTCGTGGCCGGAGTTTGCGAAGATCCATCCGTTCGCGCCGCTCAGCCAGTCGCGCGGTTATCAGATTCTTTTCCAGAACCTCGAGGATTGGCTGGAGGAATGCACCGGTTTCGCCGGTATTTCATTGCAACCGAACGCCGGGTCGCAGGGCGAATACGCGGGGCTGCTCGTCATCCGTGCGTATCATGAATCGCGCGGCGAGAAGCACCGCAATGTCTGTCTCATTCCCACTTCCGCGCATGGCACGAATCCCGCCAGCGCCGCGATGGCCGGCATGAAAATCGTCGCCGTCGCGTGCGACACGAATGGCAACATTGACGTGGCCGATCTCAAGGCCAAGGCGGAAGCGCATAAAAACGATCTATCCTGCCTGATGGTGACGTATCCGAGCACGCACGGCGTGTTTGAGGAAACCATCCGGGAGATCTGCGAAATCATCCATGCCAATGGCGGCCAGGTTTACATGGACGGTGCGAACATGAATGCGCAGGTCGGTTTGACCTCGCCCGGGTTCATCGGCGCGGACGTTTGCCATCTGAATTTGCACAAGACGTTTTGCATCCCGCACGGCGGCGGCGGTCCCGGCGTGGGGCCCATCGGCGTCGCAAAACATCTGGTGCCATTTTTGCCGAGCCATCCGGTATTCACCGACCGGCTGGTTGAAGATCATTCCAAAAAGCATATCGGTCCGGTGAGCGCCGCACCGTGGGGCAGCGCGAGCATCCTGCCGATTTCGTGGATGTACATCGCCATGATGGGCCCGGATGGACTGACCGAGGCGACGAAATACGCCATCCTCAACGCCAATTATATCTCCAAGCGGCTGGAAAATTATTTCCCGACGCTGTACCGGAGCAACAACCTCGTGGCGCACGAATGCATCCTCGATCTGCGTGCGTTCCACGCCACCACCGCCGAAGATGTGGCGAAACGGCTGATGGATTACGGCTTTCACGCGCCCACGCTTTCGTGGCCCGTTGCCGGCACGTTGATGGTGGAACCGACCGAAAGCGAATCCAAATACGAGCTCGACCGTTTCTGCGACGCGATGATTTCCATCCACGCGGAAATGACGGCGATTGAAAACGGCACGGCGGATGCAAAAAACAATTTATTGAAAAACGCGCCGCATACCGCCGATCAGATCGCCAGCGATGGTTGGAATCGTCCGTATTCGCGTGAACAAGCGGCGTTTCCGGCGAAGAGCCTGCACGACTATAAATTCTGGCCCCACGTCAGCCGCGTGGACAACGTGTTTGGCGACCGCAATCCGGTTTGTTCGTGTGTGGGGATGGAAAATTACTCGTAGCCACAGTTTCACAGAGGTGAAACACAGATTAGTTTCAACGCAAAGGCGCAGAGCCGAAGCGTGAGTTTTCTCGCAGCCGGAACCGCCCGGTCTTCATGGGTAAAAGACCCCATTCCACCATCTGGTAATTTGATTTACCTTGCTCGTACATGGAACAGAAAACTTCTCTCACCAACGGAATCGGTTACGAACCGGTTTTTCAGCACTTCCCCCTTTATAAGGATATATTAGCGGCGAAAGAGGATGCGTATGAGCGACCTGATACCGAAGTCTTACGCTGCCCCGGTGAGCGATTAAATGCGGGCGAAATTGAGACGGATCAGGCGGGCGCGCTTGATCAAAGGATAAAATTCATTCTCCAGGATTGTCTGACGGGCAGGTTCATGCGCTGCGATTCCATGTGGTCGGATGACATGGATGAGGCCCTGAATTTTTTGTCAGCGCCCCGGGCCGTTTTTTACGGCATGAAGGAACTCAAGGCGGAATTCCACCTGCTGCAAATCGGTCACGCCGGGATCATGGCCACCTCCACCATCAATCCGGGATTGCTTAGATGGACCAAAGCTCCGCGAGCCGCCCACGTGGCCGAAGAGGTCAAGGTCGCGAGGAAGTTGCCGGCTCGTTTGGTACCGGAAGTTTTGCCGAAGCCAGTTCTGACTTTGAAGACACGCATGGCACTTCATAAGTTCACGCCCTAAGTGCGAGCCGCACGGGCTAATTCCTTCAACCACGGATGGGCACGAGCAAGCCTGAGTTTTAAGTTTTTAGTGCTTAATTTTTAGTTATTCAAACGGTACCCCCCGCCCCTTGCGACGGAACGTCGCAGGCACTCTTGCCTTCGGTTAAAAATCCAGGGGCTGCATGTGGAAAATCTTCCCGGGTTTAAACCACGGATGGATACGGACCCATACGGAAATAGCGAATTACAAGCATTGGAAAGGTAGAATTACACCGCGTGACAATTCACGCGAAGCTGCTAGATTGATTCCGATGAAGATAGTGCAAACATTTCCGCCCTCGGTGCCTATCTGGGTTGACCCGGAACGCTTGAGCGGCGCGCCCTGCTTCAAAGGCACGCGCGTACCGGTGGACAGCCTCTTCACCAATCTCGAAAGCGGCTTGAGCCTCGACGAATACCTTGAGTGCTTTCCCGACGTGACGCGCGCGCAGGCCGTGGCCGTTTTGGAATACGCGCACAAGGCCGCGTTGCATGCTGCATGAAAATCCTGCTGGATGCCTGCGTCCCGCGACCGCTCCGAAATTTTCTTCCCGTTCACACCGTCCGCACCGCCCAGGAAATGGGCTGGGGCAAACTAAAAAACGGTGATCTACTGAAGGCTGCGGAGACGGAATTCGACGCTTTTCTCACCAGTGACCAAAGCCTCAAATATCAGCAGAACATTGCCGGACGAAAACTTGCAGTCCTCATTCTACCGACCAATGACTGGCCTGCGCTTAAGCAAATGGGAGATAAGATTGCCAAGGCTGCCAACCTGCTCAAACCTGGTGATTTTGTGGAACTGCCGCGGGACTGACCAGCCACGGATTTTAATAGATGAAACATAGGTGAGTTTCAGTGCAGAGATGCAGAAGTGCGGAAAAAACTAAAAAATCTCGCCGCGATCACCCATTGCTGTTTCAACAGCAAGGTGAATACTCATTCATATAAACAAAGGATTCTTAAAGTAGAACTCTCCGGAGACCGCTTTAAGAATGGAACATTCCCCAAAATCCGCCTTGAAGGCAAATGGCTTGCCGCTTCTGGATTCCATCCGAACGGCGTCGCTATCATAACCCAGACCGGCCCGGGAGAACTTCTATTGCATTTCACAACCTTGTCACTATCAAATAGACAGACGACTAAACCACGATTAAAAATTTAATTGCCCTACCACTCACGACTCCTCATCCCGGCCCTCCTCCTTTAGCAAGAGGGAGAAAATTTGCACGGTTCGGGGGTTTTGCGGGTGCCTGTGCGGCTCGCACTTCTGTGCCTTTGCGTCTTGACGGTTTTAATCACTTACGGGCGCGGAAACAGGTGGCGAGGTGGTCGTCCACCATGCCGGTGGCTTGCATGAAGGCGTAGCAGATGGTGGGGCCGACGAAACGGAAGCCGCGCTTTTTCAAATCGCGGCTCATGGCGTCCGCTTCCGCGGTGCGGGCGGGGATATCGCCCATTCCGCGACGACGGTTCTGCAGCGATTTGCCGACGACGAACTGCCAGATATAGCGGTCGAAGGTGCCGAATTCCTTGCGGACGGCCAGATACGCCTGCGCATTGGCGATGGTGGCGCGGATCTTCAGGCGGTTGCGCACGATGCCGGCATCGGCCATGAGCCGGGCAAAATCTTTTTCGCCGAACCGGGCGATTTTTGTGGCGTTCCAATTGGCAAAAGCGCGCCGGTAATTTTCGCGTTTGCGAAGGATGGTGATCCAGCTCAGGCCGGCCTGCGCGCCTTCGAGGTTGAGCATCTCGAACAGGTGGCGGTCGTCGTGCGAGGGCACGCCCCACTCGTCATCGTGGTAGGCGATGTAGAGCGGGTCGTCCCCGGCCCATGGGCATCGTAATTTCATGGCGACAGATTGGTGCGCAGAATCAATTTTTTCAATGAGTTGTTTTATCCGATGTGATTACGCAGGGCTTTTGGATGGCATAATTAAAGCAAACAATGATTACTTTTACTATTGACTAAATTTACATTGTTGGCTGTAGTGGGGCGGGAAATGAGTTGATGGGGTGCCGAGCCGTACGGGCGCACCAACCTGGTGCGAGGCATCGGAATTTCCGATTGGCAATTGCCAATTACGGATTTGCGGATTGTTCTTTGACATTTTAGAAATGAGAAGGCCGAATGGCCGAGGCAGAGCGGCAGCTCTGCCCTACCGGGGACTTTAGCTGGCAGGCCATTCACAACCCAAGCGAATCAAACCGAATCCGACCAAATCCAACCAAAATCGAGGTGAGGGGCGATAGTTGAGGGTTGATGGTTTTTAGGGCGAAGCGGCTCTATAGGCAGGAAGATTCTTCGGTTCATAGACCTGGGCTCCGGAAAATGGGATGCGAATATGAAAATTACGAAACGAACCCACTTTTTTATCTGAAATGCCAATGAAAGTGCATAAGTGTCCAAAAAAACGAACCCAATTTTAAGCCAAACGAACCCAATTTTCAGGGTGAATCAAGCCAAATTCGACCCGCTTTCTCCCGTATGCGGGATACGGCGCGACCAGCCAAATCCAACCCAATCCAACCGAATCAAGGTAAATCAAACCAAACATGTGACCTGTTACGAGGTCTAAAATCCAAAGTCGAAGGACGAGGGACAAGAACGAAGACGAGGAGGAAAGAAGACAGCACGGCAGCTCTGCCCCTGCGGGGATTTTAGGTGGGCGACCAGTTTGATTGAAATAATGGCCCGTGCGGCTCGCACAGGATGCGGATTGGCTTTTGGCCTTCATTGTGCGACTGTACGGCGCGGCTTCCGGAGGCGGGGCCATACAATTCAATAATGCAACTTTCACCACAACTATATCTTCCGATGTCGCGCGCGGACATGACGGCGCGCGGCTGGGATGAGCTCGATGTGCTGCTCGTCACGGGCGATGCGTACATTGATCATGCGTCGTTCGGCGCAGCGGTGATCGGGCGGGTGCTGGAGGCGGACGGGTTCCGCGTGGGCATCATCTCGCAGCCGGACTGGCGCAATCCGGAGTCGCTGAAGTTGCTGGGACGGCCGAAGCTGTTCTGCGGCGTCACGGCGGGCAACCTGGATTCGATGGTGTCCAATTACACGGCGGCGCGGCACAAGCGGCGCGAGGACGATTACACGGAGGGCGGCGTGACGGGCAAACGTCCGAACCACGCGGCGGTGGTGTATTCGCAGTTGTGCAAGCGGGTGTTCCCTGGTTTGCCGGTGGTATTGGGCGGCGTGGAGGCGAGCCTGCGGCGCGTGGCGCATTACGATTATTGGTCGGACGGGTTCAAGCCGTCCATTTTGCTCGATGCGAAGGCGGACGTGCTGGTCTTCGGCATGGGCGAACGCTCAGTGCGCGAGATCGCAGCGCGGTTGAAGGATGGCAAGGACCTTATAGGTGTCCGCGGCACGGCGCGGTTGCTCGGGGGCAAGGCAACGGCGGCGATGGATTTTAGCAAACATCTGGAATTGCCGAGCTACGACGCGCTGTTGCAGGACAAGAAGCTGCTCGTGCCAATCACGAAGATCGTGGAGCGCGAACAAAGCCCGTTCAACGGGCGGCCGATGTTCCAGCGGCATGGCGACCGTTGCGTGGTGATCGAACCGCCGGCGTTTCCGCTGAAGAGCGCGGAACTGGATGCACTTTATGATCTTCCGTTCACGCGCCGGCCGCATCCGGCTTATCGCGGGACGATCCCGGCGTTCACGATGATCAAGGATTCGATCACGGTGGTGCGGGGTTGTCCGGCGGGCTGCACGTTCTGCGGTATCGGCGTGCACCAGGGAAAATTTCTGACGAGCCGCAGCGAAAATTCTGTGTTGAAGGAAATCCGGCAGATGACGGCGCAGCCGGATTTTCGCGGCACGATTTCGGACCTGGGCGGGCCGACGGCGAATCTTTACGGCTGCGAAAACGACGTGGAGGAGGCGTGCAAGGTCTGCCGCCGGCCGAGTTGTTTTCATCCGACGATCTGCACGAAGTTCCACATCGAGAGCGCACCGGCGATCGATTTGATGCGCGCGGCGCGCGGGGAGGAAAAAGTGAAGCATGTGCATGTGCAATCGGGCATCCGCATGGACGTGGCGTTTCGCCAGCCGGATTATCTGAAGGAACTGATCCATCACCATGTGTCCGGCCACCTGAAGGTCGCACCGGAACATCTGCATGCGGATGTGCTGAAGAAGATGCGCAAACCGGCGGGGTTGTTCGAGGAGTTCCAGACGATGTTCCGCGAGGAGAGCAAGGCGGCGGGCAAGGAGCAGTATCTGGTGCCGTATTTCATCTCGAGTTTCCCCGGTTGCGGCGACAAGGAGATGACGGCGGTGGAAACATTTTTGAACAAGTCGAAGTGGAACCTGCAACAGGTGCAGGATTTCATTCCCCTGCCCTTGATGCCGGCGACGGCGATGTACGTGAGCGGTTTGGACTACGACACGCTCCAGCCAATCACCGTGGCGCGCGGCGCGGGTGACCGTTATCGCCAGCGGCAGGCGTTGCTGAATCCGCATCTTCGCAAGGCGACGCAAGGCGCGCGGCGGAATTTTCCGAAACGGGAAGAAAATCCGATGAATACCGTCGAGACCGCGGAGGAAGAAGCCGCGCCGAATTGGTGAGCCAAAACCTCTGCGCGGTTATTGTAATTTGGCCTTGATGGCGGCGAGTTCCGCATTTGGATCGTCGGCAAAGTGCGGGAGCTGGTTCGCACGGTGATACCAATAGCGCGCATTGCCCGGGTCGCCCTCGATCTTATGCAGCACGGCATGGATCCAAGCCGCGGTGTCGTCGTCCTCGTAGTGCTGGACGAGTTGATGCGCGGCGTCCCACTGGCCAGCCAGCGCCAGTTCTACCGCTTGAAGCAATTCTTCCTTGGGTGCGCTCATGGTTTTTAGCAGGGTCGGACAAAATGAACCACGCCTCACGATTTAAAGCAAGCTGACTCCGACAGCGAGGCTGCGCTGCTTCCGTCAATAGGTCGCGCGGCCACCTGACAGATCGAAGGCGAAGCCCGTGGTGAAGGAGTTTTCCGGCGATACGATGAACGCCACCATCGCCGCGAATTCATCCATCGTGCCGCAGCGGTGCATCGGAATTTTGTCCGTCATGTATTTCACCTGTTGCTCCGGCATCGCCTCCACCATCGCGGTGCGGATCACCGCCGGCGCGAGGGCGTTCACCGTCACGCCGGTCTCGGCATATTCTTTTCCCTGCACCTTGGCCATGCCGACCACCGCCGCCTTGGACGTGGAGTACGCCAGCATGCCCGCGTTACCTTCCTTGCCGGAAATCGAGGCAATGTGCAGCACCCGACCGTAGTTGCGCGCCAGCATGTGGCCGATGACCGCCTGAAACATGATGAACGAGCCCCGCACGTTCACGTTCATCACTCGGTCAAAATCATCCAACGCAACCTCGTGGCTCTTGATGCCGGTTTTGCCGGTGATGCCGGCGCAATTCACCAGCACATCCACCCTGCCCTTTTGCGCGACCAGATCGTTCATGGCTTTATGCGCGGCGATGGGATCGGTCACATCCAATTTGAACGTAGCGGCGTCCGTTCCGAATGCAGTTTTGGCGCGTTGCAGCTTCTCCTCGGAGAAGTCAACCAACGCCACGAACGCGCCTTCGCCGGCCAACCGCCTGGCCAGAGCGAAGCCCAGTCCATCCGCTCCACCGGTGATGACGGCCACCTGGTCCTGAAATCGATTGCTCATGGGATTTATCAAATAGGTTCCAGCGCGACGGGATTGGTCAACGCGCCGATCTTTTCAATGTCAATGGTCACCGTGTCGCCCGGCTTCAACCAGCGCGGCGGCTTGCTCGCCATGCCGACGCCGTGCGGCGTGCCGGTCAAAATCACCGTGCCCGGCAGCAACGTCGTTGAGCCGCTCAAAAATTCGATGAGCGCCGGCACGTCAAAAATCATGTCGTCGGTGTTCCAATCCTGCACCGTTTCCCCGTTGAGGACGGTGCGGATCCGCAGCGCATTCGGGTTTGGAATTTCGTCGCGCGTCACCAGGCACGGCCCCAGCGGCGCGAACGTGTCGAAGAATTTTCCACGGCACCACTGGCTACCGCCGCGTTTGATCTGCCAGTCGCGCGCACTCACGTCGTTCGCACAGGTGTAGCCCAGCACATAATCCAGCGCCTGCGCGCGGCTCACATTTTTGCACGCCTTGCCGATGACCACGGCCAGCTCGCATTCGTAGTCCACCTCGTCGCTGGCCAGATGCGTCGGGATCAAAATCGGATCGCCCGGATTTTGCAAGGCGTTCACGCCCTTCACAAACAAGACCGGAAACTGCGGCGCGGGCAGGTTGCTTTCCGCCGCGTGGCGCTTGTAATTCAAACCGATGCATAAAATCGCCTTTGGCTCGATCGGCGCAAGTAATTTGGCAGGCGAAACTTTTAGCCCGGTCAGGCGCGGTGAATGATAGATGTCGCCCTCCAGCGCGAGATACGAACCATCGGTTTGCAACGCGGCAAAACCGATCGCGCCGTTGGAATCTTGGAAACGGATGATTTTCATAAAGTCTTTATTTGGCGGCGCGGACGAGCAAGTCGCGCAATAGAATAGTTTCGGAAAGCACATCCACCTCGTTGCAATGCTCCCAGTCGATCCAGACGTATTCGAGGGCGATCCAGCCGCTGAATTTATTTTTCGCCAGCGCCTTCACGAGGCGGGGAAAGTCGATCGTGTTTTCCTTCAACGGACTTTGCAACCGACCGCGCCGGGCGCAACGCGCGTGCAGGTGCGTGGCAAACTTCGCCAGCGGCTCGATGCGCGCATCCGAAATTCCCGCGCGCGTGAAATGCGCATAATCCAGGGTGAAACCCAACCCGGGCACGCGTCTGACCAGATCCAACGCGCGTTCCGGCGTATCAATCAACGAACCGACGTGCGGCTCGACGGCCAGTTGGAGTTTTGCGGCCTGCGTCTGCGCGACACGCCACGCAAGCTCGTCCGCGCTGCGCGAGACCGAAGCCGGTCGCGATCCATTGACCACGCCCGGCAGAATGGTGACGTGCTTAGACCCGGCAGCCGTGGCGTATTCCAATGCGCGCAAAAATTGGTCACGGGCAAACTCGCGGCGCTTCGCTTCGGGATGATTGACGGCAAATTCGACAAAGCCCGCGTGGATCTGTAAAAAAATGTCCGCGGCCTTCAAGCCGTGCGCGGCGAGTCTTTTTTTGAGCGCCGCACCGCTGCGCGCGGGGTGCAACAACTCGCGGCTTGGCTTCAGATGGCCGTGGCCTTCAAATAATCCGATGTCCACACCGCGCAGGCCGAGCAGCGCGATGACGGCCAGTGCCCGGTCGTGGTCCAGCAATGGAAAGGTAAAATCGGTGCAGCTTAGATTCAGTTTCATGGGTCAGTTCGTTTGAAATACCTCGCCACCGCGCTTCCGTGATTCGCGATACAGTTGATCCAGCTTTTCCAGCGTCACGTCCAGGCTGCGTCCATCGCGCAAACATTCCTGCAGCACGTTGCCGCCGTCGGTTTGCAGCGCGACATACCCGCTGTAACGCGGACGAACGATGGCTTCCTCCTGTGTAATGCGAGTACCGCTGAAAAATCCGCCGCAAAGCTGATCAGCAAACGCATCATCCCATGCCGCGCGGTGGGACGGCTGGCCGCTGGCCTGGACATAAATTGTTCTTTGCGTATGGCCGTTGGCTGTGAACAACGCGAAATCCAAGGCTGCTTCTACATTTTTGCAGTTCGCAGAAATCGCGATGCCCGTGCCACCCAAAACGCTGTGCAACCGCCGGCCGCCGGGCTTGAGTGAGATCAAATTTCCGAAGCGCAGTTGCTTCGCGGCGAAGCCCGGGCGTGCGTAATTATTGTAAGTGTAGGCGAACGCGTTCCACGCGAAGTCGTCGGTCGTCGTCATGCGCTCCGCAACCTGGATGGGGTTCATCGCGAATATTTCGCGCGGCATCGGCGCAGTCAGTTCGCGGAGCAGTTCCACGCCCTGTTGCATGATTTCACGCGGTGCGATTTTTTCACGGTCAGCGCATGGCCCGGCACCGAGCGCCTTCACCAGCATGAGGAAATGCAGAAACAAGTCCGCGTTGAAGCCGGGAATGATGGCGAGTTTGCGATCAGCGAGCGCCATGGCTTCCGCCCACGTTTGCGGTGGCTGGACACCGGCGCGTTCCAGCAAATCCGGCCGCCAGCTTGGCGCGGGCGTGGCGGCGTCAATGGGCAACGCGAGAATCTTTTCCTGCCACAAATAGCTGTTATATGTCTGGCCGATGGAATTTTGTTTCAGTTCCGCGAGCGCGGCAGGGGGCGCCACCCTGGCAAGGTCCAGCACAAGATTTTTTTCAAAACAAAATCCCGACCATGGATGATCAATGACGATGAGGTCGAATTTCTGCGCCAGCACATCAACCGGCGCGTGGCCGAATTCATCGAGCGTGCGTTTCTGCCAGTGGATCCGGACGCCGGGATGCGTTTCTTCGTAACGCTGGGCGGTGGCGACGAGCGGCGGAAAAGCCCGGCTGTGATCCCATGCGATGCCGGTCAGGTGGACGGGCAAACTCATGCTGCGGCGGTTGGCGTGGAAATTTTTCGGACGGCGGGTTTCACCGATTTATTTTCAACCAGGATTTGGCGGTCACGAATCTTTTCGTTGCGCCCGGTCTGTGCCGACTCGCACGCGGCCTCGATGATCTCCATCGAAGCCAGGCCGAATTCGCCCGGCGAACCGTTCACGGCCCGGCCAAGAATGGTATCGATGAAATTCAACGCCGGTGACCGGCTGGGATAAACTTCATCCTTCGCGAGCGGTTTGAATTCGGTGCGTTTGTCATTGAAATCGATCATCGTCATCGTGCCGCGCCAGAGCTCGAGCTGCAGGATGCCTTTGTTGCCGAAGATACGAACCTCGTAGTTGCGCTCGGCCAGCGGTGTGGCACCGGTGCTGGCGAGCGAGACCAGCGCGCCGTTTTCCAGCGTGATCGCCAACGTGTTGTAGATGTCGTTTGGTGAACCGTCGCGGTCGAACCGCGCAAAAACTTCCGCCGGCCGCAGGCCGGTCAGAAACGTAAGATACGCCGCCGCATGCGAAACCTGGCAGTAGATCTGTCCGCCCCCGGCGACTGCGGGATCGCTGTAGGAACCTTTGCGCGGCTCGACATATACTTTTTCCATTCCGTGCGTTGGCGAAGTGTTGATACCGCGCAGCAGCTTGTCGATCGGGTTCGTCATCAGCACGGAAATCATTTTGATTTCGCCGAGCGCGCCGGACTGGATCAACCGCCGCGCCTCGATGCCATGCCGTGTGTAATGCCACGGGCAGCTCATGAGGAGTTGCAGTTTTTTCTTCGCCGCCAGTTCAACGAGTTCGCGCGCCTCGTCGGTGGTCAACGTCATCGGTTTTTCGAGCAAGACGTGGCGGCCGCTGTTCAGCGCGGCCCTGGCCTGCGCGTAATGAACGTTCGGAGTTGAAGCGATGATGACCGCGTCCACTTCTTGCAGCGCAAGTAATTCTTCCACGCTGGTGAAGGTGTGTTTCGCGCCAAAGTCACGGGCGATGCGCTCGGCCTTGGCGCGTTCGCGACTTTGCACGGCGATCAATTCAGCGCCGCGATGCGACTGGATAGCGGGAATATGGGCGGTGGTGGCCCACCAGCCCGCGCCAATCACACCTATGCGAACCGTTTTCATATTCAACCCTTGAAAGGTGCCAGCAACTCGCGTTTCAGTTCCACGCCAAATCCGGGTTTGTTGGGATCGAGCGTGACTCTGCCGTTGACCGGCAGCGGTTCGCCTTCGAGCACGGCGAAGATCGGCTGGATCGCATCGCCTTTGCCGACGGAGAGGTACTCCGCGTAGGGCGAATTGGTGTTGGCCATGACGAAGTGATAGTTATAAACGCTCGCGCCATGCGGAATGACCGGCATGTCGTAAGGTTTGGCCATCGCCGCGACCCAGCGGCCCGGCGTGATGCCGCCCATCCATTGCAATTCAGGCTGGATGATGTCGGTGGCATGATTATGAATTATATCATGGAACGCCTTGGGGTGATATTCCAGGTTGCCGGTCGCGAGGAGAATCGGCGAAATGCGGTCGCGCAAAATGCGGTTGCTCTCGGTGGCCCAGCCGTTTTGCAGCGGGTCTTCAAACCATTTCACATCGTAATCGCGAACACGTTCGGCGACGCGCGTCGCGAATTCAATGTCCCACGACAAGTAACAATCGATCATGATTTCCATGTCGTCGCCGAGATTTTTGCGGAGCTTGCCGACAAGTTGCTCCATGTTCTTGATGCCCTGACGTCCGCTCTCGACACCCCACGGGGCGGCGATCTTCACACCGAGAAAACCACGGTCGCGCCACGAGTCCACGAAATCGGGATGAATCGTGACGTAGCACGGAATGGATTCCTTGGTCTGGCCGCCGAGAATTTTATATACCGGTAGTTTTTGCGCCTTGGCGACCAGGTCATACAGCGCAATGTCCACGCCGGCCATCGCCATGCTGGTCACGCCGCCGAGACCATAAGGCAGCGTGGAACGATTCATTTGATCCCAGATCAACTCGATATTGAATGGATCCTGGCCGATGAGGAAACGCTTGAAATGTTTTTCGATGACGGCGCAGGCAAATTCGCCGCCGCCGTAGTTCGCACAAAAACCAGTGACGCCTTCGTCCGTGAAAATTTCGATCACGTACGGGTCCTGCCCGCCGCCCATCCAGAGCGAACGGATGCGCGCGTATTTCGGGTGGACGGACATGGGATTGGAGATGAGCGTCTGCGCCTGCCAGCCTCCGCCCCAGTATTGGGATTCGCCCATCGCCGCGCCGCGCGCGCCGGTGTCGCCGGATTTTATCGTATAAAGTTTAATGTCGGTGATTCGCATCTAAAAATGGATTGGTGTTCGGTTAAAAGGTTCGCAGTCTGTAACTTGTTCCACAATGGACAAACTGGCATAGAGTATGGATTTTTTGGCAGTAAACAGCCGGCGACATCATTTATGAGGACGGCTGCGGTTGCGCCACTGGCTGGGGGTCAGGTTTAATTTCTGCCGAAAGAGGCGGGAGAAATAGAATTCATCTTCAAAGCCCGTCCGCGAGGCGATTTCCTTGATGGAATACTCGGTTTCGGAAAGCAGATTGCGTGCGCGGACGAGTCTAAGTTCCAAAAGATACTGGTGCGGACTCAATCCGGTATGTGCCGTGAAGGAATGACGAAACCAGCTATAACCCACACCTAGTTCCTGCGACAGTTGTTTCATGTCCAATTCGCGTTCAAATTCATTCTGAATGCGGGCGATGGCAGTTTCGATGATATTGGCAGTCTGGATATTGACCACCGGTTGCGTTTGCTGCGCGGAGTAAATCAATCCCATCAGATTATCCGTCGCCCCAGCGAGGATTTGCTGGAGGGCCGGGCGATTGGCGCGGATGGACTGCATCATGCGGGTGAAAGTGGCCTGCACCGTATCTTCGGCGGTGATTTTGACCACCGGTGTTTTGGGCGAGATAAACTTATGCTTAAGCCAGCGATGCGCCATCTCGCCATCAAAACCAATCCAGTATTCGTGCCAGCCGGCCTTGGGATTTGGTGCGTAACGATGCCAGATGCCCGGAAACAACAGAAATACCTGGCCGGCCTCGATGGTTGTGGAAAAATTGGGTTTCCATTCAAAAGTTCCCTGCCCGCTTGAAATATAGACCAGGGCATAGCTATCAAGGGTCCGCCCATGCTGCCAGTCGAAAGCGTAACCCGTCGGGTGTCCACTGGGTGGATACGGCGCGTGCGGCGTGATGCGCGCCTCGCCGGCCGTGGTGATATAAAGCCCCCAATTTTTATCGCGGCGGCTGATGGGAAAATAGCGTTAAAATGAATTCGTCTCTGGCTTCATGTGACATTGGCAAGAATGATTTTTTCACTTGCAAAGTCAAGCCTCCGGCGCGGTGAAGGCATTTTCTCCATGAAAATTGCCATTTTGTCCATTCGGGTCCGGAGGAATCATGGGAAGGTCGGGCATCATCCATTTTAATGCCCATCCGTGCATGACCATGCACAAATCCATTTAAGAATGGACAAAATGACAACACGAATGGAGGAAATCGAAAATCCCGATTTGCGAAATAGATTCACAGCTATTATTCCAGCTGGCTCATCGGAGCTATTCCAGCAATGACCAGTTGCGACATTTTCGATCGAGATTAAGATCCCGAATCCAATTTCTATCCGGTCACCCGCCCAACGAGCCGTAATGGGTGATCTCCTTATGAGAAGGGCGGGAGGAACGAATTCCTCCCCCCGTAGTTGTTCATGCAATTGCGCCCGCGCCCGGCTTCAGGATTTGAAGCCAGGCGCGGGGAAGGTTAAAGTTATTCGTCGTATCCCAGGCTGCCGTTCCGGATCGCGTAAGGCAGGGGCAAGGGAATATCATCAGTCGTGCCCCAGGTTATCGGAGCCAGTCCATCTACATTCCATACGAAGTTCGTAGGATTCCATAACGCCATCTGCGTATAGCCACCACTGCCGGTGTAGTCTCCCGGCACGGGAATAGCTCCATTGGTTGTGCCAAACACTATGTTGGTTACTCCATAGATATACCAGGTGCTGTTGGAAGGCCGATACACTGCAGGCTGCGTTAAGCCAGTGCGAGCATAGTCTCCCGGCACAGGAATGTCCCCCGCCTGGCCAATCGTTGGGCCCGCCCCTTGATAGATATAATACTTGCCGTTGGAAGGACGATACACGGCCAGGTCCAGATGGCCGTCGCCGTTATAATATCCCGGCACGGGAATGTCTCCAGCGGTGCCCCACTGGGTGGTGCTCCCACCCTTGACCCACCATGTGCCGGTTGAAGGCCGAAATACCGCAAACTGTGCTTTGCCGGTGCCGAGATAATCTCCCGGCACGGGAATGTCTCCGTTGGTGCCCCATTGGGTTGGGGTGAAGCTGGGATAAACATACCAACAGCCGTTGGTAGGCCGCCACGTAGCCATCTGAACTGTGCCGAGACCATTATAGTCTGCCGGCACGGCAATATCCAGATTGTCCTGGCCCCAATGCCCTCCGCCGCCGCTCTGGATTTCAAAACTGCCGCTAGAGGGCCGGTATAAAGAATAATCGGTCTGTCCGAAATTATTGAAATCACAGCCGGGCGCTTCCAGTGGCGTATAGAAACTCCAGTGATTTTGCAGCTTGTCAATCAACGTCCGGCTGACAATCGGGGCCCCGGGCACGCCGTTAAACATATGCTTGGGATTCGTACCCGGCCGCTGGTGGGCGGGATACCACGCGAGGCCCATATTCCATGAGGTGCTCAGGTCGCACATGGCCCAAACAAATTGGACATTCGAGTCAGTGGAAGATGAATCCAGGAAATCCGATCCGTTGGTGGTTGTCGCGCCCCATTCGTTCATTATCGTGCGGCTCCGATAAGCGGCGGGGACGTCTCCTTCGATTTGTGTTACCCATCCGGCGTAAGTATTTGTTGTTCCAACAAAGTCGTAGTCGTGGACGCATATCAGGCAGCCACTAAAGGCGCTCATGGGGCCGATCGAGCCTGCGCCGGGAGGAATGGTATCCAGGATAATGTGATCTTGTGCCTTGGTGATGCCATAGTTGTGCAGAAACGGATAATAAACCAGGTTTGACAGTTGTATCGTGGTGTAGCCCGGATACGGCTCGTTAATCGGCTCAAAATAGACATTGGTGTAGACGCCAGTATTGGAGCCATAGACACTATTAATGGTTTTCCACATGTTCGACCACGCAGGAATGTTGGTAATCGTTCCGCTTACGGGATCGATATCCAGGCAGTTGATATCCACATACATTCCGTTGTTAATCAGTTCATTAATGCAATTGGTGGTTACTACCCAATTGCTGGAAACAGCCGCGGGATTGACGTGGAAGCGGACAAAGTTCATGCCTACGGCGTCATAGTCGTCAATAAGTGTATCAGTTATTTGGATGGCTTCAGCCGGCGTGGTGTTACTGTCAATTCCGGCATTGTACACTACATCAGTGATAGGATGGGGTCCTATTCCATAGTCCTGGCTCCAGTTGCCGCCATGCGCAAAGGAGGTATTGGGTGGAAGTGCAGCCCGGGCGGGCGCAGCGGCGAGCAGCCCCGCTGCGGCAGCGAGCACGGTCAAGGTTGTTTTAGTTAGTGAATTTTGAATGAACCACTTTTTTATTTTGAAACATGTTTTCATTATCTATTTTGGTTCTATGGTTGCGGTTTTTGTACGTATCACCAATACGGCATTGGCAGACAACAGATGCTGACTTGCGTCAGTCAAAATTGACTGGTGGTTATTCGGTGATGACCTATCTACTCACGCTTCGTCCGAATTGAGAATGGACAAATTGGCAATACTTATGGATGAAATGGCAAATCTAAATTTAGGAAATAAGTGCGCCATTATGAAATCAAGAATTCCCATGCGAAAGCGCGGCTGCACCTCAGCAGAATCGGCCTTATGCTCCGCCAACCTGGCTAACTGCATCACAAACGTCGAGGAACCTTTATTGTTGAGATTTTGCGTCGGATTGAAAATGATAAGCTGCGTAATCTGCCAACGGCAAGAACGCCAGTCTTACCGAACCATATGCCAACGCTGGAACTACCGTGCGTACATGCCGTTCCAAAGGTCGGAATTGATTCACCGGTGATCAACCATTCAAGCCACCTATGTAACCAACGTCTCCAGCCCCTCGGGGATGTCCACTTTCGGGTTGCCGATCGGCGGATGGTCCGTGTGGGGGGGGGTGATTCATGATTCCCCGCCGGTGGCGATTTAAAGTCTCCACTGCTTATCGCGGCGGCTGACTGGAAAATGGCGGTAGAACGTGCTGGTTTCGGATTTCATGCGACGGCGGCAAGATTGATTTCTCTCTTTGCAAAGTCAGGCTGCCAGCTTGGAAAAACCACCATTGAAAAACCATTTTATCCATGATAATTGCCATTTTATCCATTCATGTTCAGGGTGAATCATGGGAGTCTTGAGCATCGCCCATTTTGATATCCATCCGTGCATGACCATCCACGAATCCATTGATGTTGCCGAAATAATCGGCGAGGTGGTGTCGCCAGGAATATTTATCATCAATTTTTATCATCAATTAGAACAGAACCCCATCGTCTCTCTGCGAAAAAATTAGCCCTCATTTAAAATCCTAATCGTTAGTCTTTGGATACAAACAGAACCACCCAAAACCCAAACCATGAAACTAAAACTACTCACCAAGATAGCGGCGGCGGCGATCCTGCTCACGTCAACGTCGTGGTCGTCAGCGCAGTCATTGTTATATTCGAATGCCATTGTGAGTCTCAATCCTGCCGCCTACTGGCCGATGCATGATAAGGCTGCGCCCGTGGCGGCGGACATCGAAACCAATTACGGCAGTTTGGGCGCTTTGGGCACGGCCTATTATGCAGATTGGTCTGAATACAACGGCGCGCCAGCCAACAATGAAGTCCTTCATCAAATCCCCGGCGCCTTGGCGAGCAACCCGGAAGGCGGGGCGTATATGATTCACACAACGACTAATACCAGTTTTCTAGTGGTTCCGCACACGTCGCCATTGACGACGTTGACCCCCCCATTTACTCTGGAAACGTGGTTTGTAGCATCGAACAACAATTTTGGAGACATTATTGGCCAAGACGGGACTGTCTTAAATGCGGGTAATGGCAATAATCTATGGGGCATGCGGTGGGCTTGGGGCGGCCTGTTTCAGCTCTATCTCGGGGGCGGCGCCGGGTTCACGAGCCCGAATTCACCATCGACATTTACCAATCAATGGCACCACATAGTGCTGACCTGCTCGGGCACAACCAATAGCGCGACCTTTCAATTTTACATTGATAATGTCCAGGTTGAGAACGATCCGCCAACAATCATCAAGACAGATAGCTGGGATCCGTTGGTGATTGGCGCCGGTATGTGGAATATCAATGGGGAGGTCCGTTCAACAAGCATGGGGCTGCAGGAAGTGGCCATTTATACGAATGTTCTCAGCACCTTGGACATCAGCAACCATTTCTCTCTTGGCACGAATGCGAGTGCGGGCGCGAACGCGTATTTTAGTGCAGTCCTCGGCGACAATCCGCTGCTTTATTACCACATGAGCTCCCCGGCTTATCTGGGATATCCCGCCAAGAACACCTGGCCGGTCCTGCAAAATTATGGGCTGACGATCACCAATGGGGTTTACATGCCCGGTGTGACACCCGGTGGCGTGACGGGACCCGGCTTTTCGGGCATTATCACGAATGCGATGCCGGGCAACGGCATGAGCGCGTTTGCAGATGCGGGAACCAATGCGGCATGGAATCCGACCGGCCATACACCTTTCAGCGTTACGGCTTGCTTCATGGGTAATCCCGCCGACAGCCGGCTGCAATCGCTGGCCGGACGTGGCGATCTTTCGTGGCATCTGCGGTTGGACGGCACGACGGGCAAGGTGCGTTTTGGCACCGGGGCGCAAGCAAGCGATTTGATCACCACGAAAATTTATAATGACGGCAACTGGCACCAGGTGACTGCCGTGTATACCGGGACAACCAATTCCATCTACGTGGACGGCGTTCTGGACACGACTGCCACCAACGGTACCGCGATTGTGGGCACGAACCTGGATGTTTTCCTGGGTGGTGATCCCCAGTATTATCTGGCCAACAACAACACCGGCGCAGGCATGCAATTGGCCGGCAATCTTTGCGAAGTGGCCTTCTTCACCAACGCTTTGACGGCGGCCCAGGTGAAAACGCTTATCACTGCACTCGGAATACCTGTGAGCAATGTATCCCAGCCCGTATTCAGCCGGGTGAGCGGTTCGGATGTGGTCACGGCTTCGGCGGTTGGCTCCGGCCCGGCCTATCAGTGGTATTCTAATACGTCTTCCAATTACAGCGGCGCGACCATGATGACGGACGGTGGCGGCGTGTCCGGGTCGGCTACTGCCAGCATGACCTTCGTGAATTTGAGCGACTATTACTTTGTGGTGGTGACCAACCTTAATAGTTCCGCAACCAGTTCAATCGTGCAACTGCCGCAGGTGCTGACGGCGGTTTCGGCCGGAGAACCGATCTGGAACCCGATCAGCCAGACCAACATTTGCGTCATCTTCTCAGATGTACTGGATCCCGGCACCGCCAAGAACGCCAGCAATTATACGTTGAACAACGGTGCGACGGTTATTTCCGCCGCGCTGGGAGGAGCGGATTATGCCGGGTCGAACGAGGTGGTTCTGACCACTTCCGTTTTGAATACGAACCTGTCTTATACGTTGAACATTCAAAACGTGAATAATTATTTTGGCATCACGCAGACGCCGTCTCCCACCAGTCTTACGGTCGGGGTCTATCCGGCAAATATCGCCCTGTGGGTCCAGGCCAACACCGGTGTCAGCACCAACGCGAACGGCACTGTGACTTCGTGGACGGACTTGTCCGGCAATGGGAACAATCTACAGGCGGCCACCATCTTCAACATGCTGGAACCGGTGCTGACGAACAATCCGCTGGGCCTGCCGGTGGTTCATTTTGTGGTCACCAACACGGGCAGCCTCAATTATGGCTCGGGGTTATTTGCCTATGACAGTTCTTCCCTTGAAATCGTTGGCAACATGTCCGTTATCGAGGTGGCGAGCTTTTCGGTACCGGGTTTCGGTGCCGGTCAGGGTGAGGTCATATCCAAGACCGGAGCGACGGTTTATAACGCATTTGCCAATGCCAATATCCCGGCACCTTATGATTATAACGTTTCGTCCACCGGGCCGACGATCCTTCGCGGCGATGGCGCATCCGCGGCCGGAAGTTATGGCACTTATAAGGCTACGGTAACCATTTCCACCAACAGAACGCACATTGTGGCGTTCTCACAGATCGGCAATGTTGTCAGTCACTTCCTGGACGGCAATGTGTCCGGGACAGCTATCCTGGGTGCCAATGGCGGCGGCAACTACAACATGGCGAACTGTGCGGACCAGGGACAAAACTTTTTTGTCGGCAACCGCGGGGACTATCTCAAATTTAACGCAGAACACTTCGGGGGCGACCTGACCGAACTGATCGTCTGCGCGTCGGCGCTTTCAACCAACGATATGAGTTTGCTGCAAAGCTACATCGCGTCGGCATATACCTTGCCGATCGGCACGAATTCCTATCCGGCCATTACGCAACAGCCGGTGGTCAGCACCAATGTGTACCAAAGCACCACATTGACTGTTCCCGTGGGGGTATCGGGCAACCCGTTGGCCTACCAATGGTATAGCACCAATGGCGTGGCCGTTGCCGGACAGACCGGCGCCACGCTGGCCATCCCGAATATCCAGACCAACAACGCCTATTATCTGGTGGCGACGAATATCTATGGTGTAGCCACCTCGGCCAACGTTGCCGTAAACGTCCTGGCTGTCAACATGAGCCCGACAAACATAGTAGTCGCCGTCACGAACAATCAAATGGTGCTTACCTGGCCGATGGATCATACGGGCTGGCAATTGCAGATGCAGACCAACAGCCTCTCTGTGGGCCTGACCACCAACTGGGTGAAAATGACCAGTTCGAGCACCACGAATATGGTGGCCGTCCCGATCAACCAGGCCAATGGCAGCGTATTTATGCGGCTGGTATTCCCGCCGCAGTGAAAAATGTCGATTATTTAAAATTAACGATTAATTGATCCGGCGGCTGCGCCTTACATGGCACAGCCGCCGGAATCAAAAAACCAGCATCCGAGCATGAAACCAAAGTTCAATATTAAAAGCGAAAATCTCTGCGGGCAAAATCTGCTCCGGCGAGGGAGTACAAACCGGCGGACGGGTTTCACCTTGATTGAATTGCTGGTGGTTATCGCCATCATCGCGATTCTGGCGGCGATGTTGTTGCCGGCTTTGTCGGCCGCCAAGGCGAAGGCCAAGGCCACACAATGTCTTAGCAACATGAAGCAGATGCAACTGTGCTGGCACATGTATTGTGACGACTTCAGGGATTTTATGCCTCCCAACGGGCACCCGGCGACCCCTTACAGCGGTATCACGACCAACTCGTGGATTACCGGCAACGCACAAGTAGACACTGCGCCGAATAACATCAAAGTCGGCTTGCTTTACCAATATAACAAATCGCCGGCGATTTATGAGTGTCCTGCAAACACCAGGCAAATCCCGATAACAGATCCAGCCGGAGCTACATTTTGGAATGCGCCATCACCCACACCCGAGCCGATGACACGAACCTGCTCCATTGATTTGACCTGTGGCGGCTTCGCCCTCACCACACCCCAAGGCGGTTTGTTTACCGGCGGTGGCAACGGTGCAACCGCCACCTGGCATATGCTGGCCAAAACCAGCCAGATCTTAAATCCGGGTCCATCGCAAAAAATCGTTTTTGTGGATGAGAACGAATACAGCGTGGATGACGGATGCTTTGTGATTTATCCAAATGGCACACCGAGTGCCAACTGGTTTAATCTGCCCGCCAGCCGGCATAATCATGGCTGCACCTTTACCTTCGCCGACGACCACGCGGAGATCTGGAAATGGCATGGAAGTGCGGTTATTAACTATGTGAGCGCCTACCAGGCGGCCGATAATTCCGATGATCTTCCCCGTGTCCTGGCGGGCGAGGTTCCTTATGGTTTCTAGTCAATAATTAAGTAAATCACGAAAGAATATTTTTCGATCCACCGCATTTTGGGAGCAGGTCATTGCTGCTTTCGAACAGTATCGTTATATTCCGGGTTCACATCTTGACCAGTACAGAAATTCGAATCCGGTTCGGCAGACCATGTCGCGGAATGCCCGTCCTCCTTGAAATGAATTCCCGGTTCAAAACTTCAAGAGCCTCGGACGCTTACCGGTCCGGCAAAATATCGTGAATCCAGTTTTTGCCATTCCGATACGTTTTGCATTCGTGCTCAGCATGGCCTGCATGGTCATCGGCGCTTCCGGCAAAGAACCGTTGGCTCCGGTAAGCTTGCTGGTCAATGGGGTGAGCCAGCCGCTGGCGGTGGAACGGGACGCCATCCGGTTCACCTGGATGTCGAAGGATGCCACTCGTGGAGAAACCCAGACCGCGTATCAGATATTGGTTTCCTCAAACCGCACGGATTTGACAGCGGGTACGGGCGGCTGGTGGGACAGCGGCAAGGTGGTTTCGGACCGGTCGGCCTCGGTTGAATATACCGGCAGACCTTTTCCCGCCGCCACACGGTTCTGGTGGGCAGTGCGGATTTGGGATCAAACCGGCAAGGCCAGCTCTTACAGTGCGCCGGCCACTTTTGACACCGGACTGGATCAAAACGAATGGACAGCGCGCTACGTCTGGGATGGCACCACCAACCAGAACAACTTCGCTTATTTCCGAAAGGCCTTTTCCATCACCAACCGGCCCAGCCT
>DATHOG010000193.1:0-48522 GCA_035485115.1 Candidatus Sulfotelmatobacter sp.
AAAAAGCATCTGCTGGAAACCGAGGAATTTCGCGCGCAATTTTACGAGGGCAGCCTGGATAAAATCGCTGCCGCCGGCGGGTTCAGCGTGAGGTTGAAATAAACCCCGCCAGCACCCCGGCCAGGTTTTTTAACTGCTCCGGTGTGTGTTCACTGGAGACCACAAAACGGAAATATCCTTTAGCCGCCGCACCGTATTTTAGAAACGGGGGATAGATTCCGGCGGCCAGCAGGATTTGTTTCAGTTGTGATTCTTCCACCGGGGTCAGGTCCGGCAGCCGCACAATCGGACCGGGGGTTTCGGAAATTTTCCATCCCCCTTTTTGCAGCGCGCTCCGCAACCAATGAGTATTTGCCTGCACTCTTTTCCTCCGCGACTTTTCCGCCGTCAAAATTTTCACGGCCGCCACCCCCGCGCCCGCCAATGGCGGCGGCAGCGGCGTGGCGCCGACAAAAGACCGGCTGCGCGCCAGAATTTTTTCGCGCACCGCGCCCGATGACAAAACGATTCCGCCAAACGCACCGAACGCCTTGCTCAAGGTGCCGCATTGGATCACCCGCTCGTAACCGGTGTTTTCCAACTCGACCGTGCCGCGCCCGTTCGCGCCGAGCAGGCCGACACCATGCGCATCGTCCAGTAAAATTCTTCCGTCGCGCGGCAATAATTTCAGATAGGCCCGCAGCGGTGCGATGGAACCATCGGCGGAAAACATGCCGTCGGTCAATACAACGGGCCGGAAATTTTTCCCGCCACGTGAAATCTTTTTGCCAAGGTCGGCCGGGTCGCGATGCGAAAACTTTTGCACCGGACAGCCGAGCAGGTTCGCCGCGTCCACCAATGCGCCATGCGCCCGTTCGTCCATGAAGGCGTGCGTAAATTCGCCGGCAAACGCCTGTGCCGCCGCCAGCGGCGCGAGGTAGCCGTCCGACAAAATGAGCGCGGCCTCACAACGGAAAAACTTTTGCAGCCGGTTTTCAAGCTCGTGGTAAATCGCGCGGTCACCAGTCGTAAGCCGCGAGGCCGCCACGTTCAGGCCGGTTTCCGCGAGGCTTTTTTTGGCGGCCGCCGCCAGACGTGCATCGAGCGACAGCCGGAAATAATCGCACCCGGAATAATGGACGAGCTTCCGTCCTTGAAAAAAAACCTCGTTCGTGCCGGCGGACGGCAGCGGCGTGAATAACGTTTTGTCAGCTATATTGGACTTCACCTTGACAGCAGCCTAAGGCGGCGGCCTGATGGCTCAAGCAGAATCGTTCAAGCCGCGCGGCGCTATCCTTGGTAGGGACGGCGCGTTGCGCCGTCCGCGCCCGTACAGCGGGCGCAATCCCGCATGCGGGATGGTACGATCCACGTTTTGTCCATCCCTTCCGGCGGCTTTACCGCCGGGGACATCGCAGCGCGATGTCCCTACCTTTAAAGAGCGTGCCTGGTTACGCCGTCCGCCGTTGTGACGCCAAAACCAGGCCACCCAGCACCAGCGCGAAGCCCCCCAGCAGAAACAAACGGAGCTTCCAGGTGACCAACTCGATCGCCCGCGCCTGCAGGCGGATGCCAAGATCCGCCTCCGTATCCACCACCACCGAACGCTTGAAGGTCAGCAGGCGGCCTTGCTCCGGAACATTCGCCCGGATGACAGCCGGATCCGGCGCAGCGGCGTCCTGCTGCTGGACCAGACGGTCGGCCAGCTTCATCAGTGCCGCGTTCTCATCAGCGCTGTTGTTGTCGATGATCTGTTGCGCGTCGGATTGCGTGTAGTTGGCCGTGCCGTTGTTGCGCACATTGTTCAACGTGCCGCTGACGAAATCGTTGCCGGCGTTCGCGCCGCCCGCAGCCGCCTGCCGGACGTTCAAGCCGACCAGCGCCTGTTGCAATTTCAGGTTGTTCAACTGCACGCGCGCGTCCTCGTTGAAGGCCGCATCGTTACGCGACCAGCCGTAGGCCGACTCGAACGCGCGCCGGGCCTGTTGCGGGTCGCCGTTTTGCAGCGCGGAATTGCCCAGAGCCAGCATCTGCTCGGCCTGCTTGGTCTTGTCCCGCTGAAAACTGGATTCATTTTCCAGATAACCGGCCACATCGAGCGCGGCGGGGTTGGCGACGACCTCCTGCTGCTGCAACTGCAGCGCGCCGCTCCATTTTTTCACCTGCCAGCGGTCGTTGAGGAAGACGCGCCATGTCAGGTTCTCCAGCGGCAGGTCAAATTTTGGCGCGAGCAGGCTCAAGTCCAGCGAGTGTCCGCCGGGTTCACCCGCCTTGCTGCTGAAAAAGATTTCCACCGGCACGGGCTGATCGCCTTGTGATTGTTGTTCGAGCGGTATCAGGATTTCATCGCCCTGGCGCCACGGCCAGACGCCGTTCTGGTTCACAAAGGCGAACCAGAAATTTGCGCCCGGCGGCAGGGTGAGATGCAACAGCCGTTTGTCACCGGGGAGGATGTCCAGTTTGACCTGCGTCAACATCACGCCCGCGTCCGAGATGACGGACGTGAACGTGACTTCGTTGACGCGCGCGGGCAGCAGCTTCGCCGCCTCGTGGCGTTCGAGCTTGAGCGGCAGTTGAAAATCCGGCTCGACCAGGCGGTAGGCGAAGTTTGCCTGGGCGGTGGACAAATCCTTCTGCAAGGCGTGCGGAATCCCCTGCCATTCGGTTGGCTGCAACGACGCGGGCAGATCCTCCACGCGCAACTGCAAACGCCCGACTGACTGGACCGTGGCGAACCCGCGCTGCAAATTCACGTCAGCCGCCAGCACGCCGCGCAGCACTGTCCCGCCGGACTGCTCCGCAACGGGTGTTTGATAATCCACCTGCAACAGATATTGCCCGATGACCCGGCGATGCAATTTGATCTCCCACGCCTGCAGGCCGTTCGTCACCGCACCGTCCACGGCGGAAAAATCCGCGAGCTGGTCGCCGCGAAAGGTCACGCCTTCGGCGTTCGTCGGCACAAAAACGCGAAATGATTTAAGGCCGGTATTTTCGATCTGGTACTGCAGGTTCGCGGTGACCTTCACCTGCGCCTCGTTGACCGTCGCGTGCTGCAGGCTCGTGACCTGTATCCACGCGTCCACCTGTTCGATGTCGAGCGCGAGCTTCCACGGCGTCTCCAAAATACGGAACCCAAGCACCCCTTTTTGCCGCACGCCGGATTTTTGCGGGTCGAGCTGCGTCACGCCGTCCCGCGCGGCGACCTGCAGCCGCATCCCCTGTTCCGGCACGACGAGCAATGTGCCGCGCTGTTTCACTGCCTCGCGAAAAACAATTTTTGGCGCCTCCCACGCGGACGCTGATTTCACGCCCGATGCGGACAGGGTGAGATTGAATTGCTGGTCGCCCTCGGTCTTGCCGGCGAGGTTCAGGGTGATGACGCGGCCGGCATCCGTTTTCAGTTCCGTCCAATGGTTCAATGATTCGCCGCTGATAGATTCCACGTCGAAGCCAGCGGGTAGGACGAAGCTCAATTTGAAAATGCCCGCGCGCGTGATGCTCACGTTCGCCGTGCTCGCCAGCACCGTGCGATCCTCGCCGAGCGAAAGCGTGTCCTGCGTCTCGACGCGCACGTCCGGTTCGACCGCGGAAGCCTTGAGCAGCACGACCGCCTGTGGATCGGAATAACGGAACGCCCGGCGCACGGTAAGCCCGGGGAATTGCGCGGCCAGAGGTGATGCGACAGAGTCGGGGAAGTCCTCCAGATTGATCGGCGAAAATTTTTCTCCACCCGCGTCATCGAGTTGGACTTCGTTGCCGGTCGCCACGCCGAGCAGTCCGATCTGGTTCGCCGCGCCGTCAACGCCCAGCAAACCGGCTTTTTGTTGGTAGGGCAACGTGCCCGTTGCGACCTGCGAATGGATGACGAGCGCGAACGGTTTTGACTGGGCGGGATTCAAGGTGACGCGCAACTTGCGGGTGTCCGGATCAAACCGCCAGGTCGAGACGGCGGATTGCTTCTTTCCGTCCGTCGCATCCGTCACGTCCGTCACCGTTGCGCCTGCCGGCACATCGCAGGTGACCTCGCCCAATTCGCCCTGCGCCGGGCGGATGGAAATCTGATGCATACCTTCGAGCACGCCCGCCGATGGAACGTATAGCTGCGAGAGTTCGGCATAGAACACGGTCTTCTCATTTCGCACATCGCGACTGCGCGGACGCCAGCCCACCCACGCGCTGCCGGGCGTCAGCACGAGCGTGGTGACGGTATTGCTGCCCGCCGTGCCGCGCTGCACCGAAATTGCCTGTGGCGAATACACATCCACATCCAGGTTCGCCAGCGTGAGCGTGGCACGATTCACGAGGCCGCTGGTCACTGGCAATGCGAAGCCGTTCTCAACATCCTGCTTGGTGATCTGCAATTGATACTGCACCTCGATGTCGAATGCGCCGGCCGACTGTGCGACGAGTTGCTGCGCGCTGCGGGAGCCGGCAGGCGATGCGATCAGCTTCACCGTCTTCGGGTAATTCACCTTCGTCAACACCGCCGGCTCGAAAAGCAACGGCAAGGTTTCATCCTTCTCCGCCTGCCAATGGATTTGGGCCGTCGCCGTCGCGAAACCGTCCTCAACGCGGATTTGTTGCGTGACGGTATCGGGCAGGGCCATCGTTGCGTGACCATTCATCACACCACCCAACAACAGCAATCCAAGGAGCAAGACGGCGATGATCGGCGGTGCATCCGTCTGCATGGGTGGTGAATCGCTTCTCGGTTGCACCGGGGCGCACCAGAGTTGTTTTAGCGACGGAATGACGACCTGAATAACCAGGAACACTGCCAGCACTGCTAAAAATGCCGGCACACCGTTTGGCAGGCACAGCGCGGCCCACGCAAGCAACGTCCACCCGAACACACGGGGCAAAAATGTTCCGCCCCGCAGCCAGCCGAAAATCCAAGCCACAACCGCCAGGAACGCCAGCACCAGCGGGCTCCCGAAGGCAAACGTCATCGTGTTCACCGGGATGTTTTCGACCTCCGCCGTCAGCACACTGGCGGATTGCTGGATGGGTGCGAGAAAGGTCACCTCATCCGAGGGAACTACCGCCACTGGAGAAAATGACACCGCCAGATGCAGCAGCGTCATGCCTGCTAAAAATAGCGCACCCAAACCGGCCACGCCGCCGAGCGCGTGCCGCCGGCTAAATTTGAAGACACCTTCGCCCGTCGCCCAGCGCCACATGAAAATCGTGAACCCGATCAGCGCGAGCATCGCGACTGCCGAAAACAACACCTCACCCGCGCGTCCGCCGCGCATCGTCTGGGCGATTTGCGCGAAGCCGGAATTGTCGGTCGATCCACCGACGGGCGTGAGCGTGCCGCTGCGGAATTCCAGCCGCTGGCCCTCGTCGGGTTGCAGCTTCCATTCGGCGAGCATCACCGGCGCGGCGACAACCGGGGCGGCGATGGTCACCCGTGTCGGTACGGACGAAGTTGCGGCCAGCTTCAACACGAGCGTCAATACCGCGTCCGGGTCACCATGCTGCGGCAGCGGGATGAGATTTGATTTTCCGTCGGTCACGGGCACGACGGCCTGGTCATTCACCGTTGCGGTCCAGAGTTGTGTCCCTTCAGGCAGGGTAACGCGGAAATCCGGGTTGCCGCGGCTTTTCACGAAGTAACTTGCCTCGGTGACGGCCTGGCCTTCCTTGGAAATCTTCGTCACCAATGATGCGCGGTCCACGACCTGCGCCAGCGAATCACCCTGCGCGAGCGGGCTCAAGGCGAGTTTCAATTCAAACGGCCGCGCCGCATAGCGATACGCCTTCAATACCGGTTGATCGAAGAAAAGACGGTATTCTGGCGGCACCTCGCCGGGTTCGAGTTCGAGCAGACCGGGGGAGACGTCCGCGGGTTTTACGTCGAATTGATACGCGCTGGTGATGATCGTGTGACCGGACTCGGACTGCGCATCCGCCGGACGCGCGCCGGTGAAGGCGAGCGTCTCGCCCTGTGGCTTGAACGGGCGTTCATACGTCGCGAGCAGCGTGTAGGCACCGGATACGGGTGTATGCAGCTGCACCATATAGCCGTTCGTGGTGCGTTCCCAGTTGCGGATGTCCTTGCCGGTGAACTCGACGTTGTAATATTCGTCCGACAGTTCGATGCGGAAGGCCGACACCGGCGCGCCGCTCACCACGTAATTCATCACGCTGCTGCCGTAGGCGATACCTTCGCCGATGGAAAAGAGATGGAACACATCGGCCTGCACGGTCTGCGGCAGGCGCTCGACCCGCATCGTCGCCGACCAGTCCGGGTCGCTCAGGCGGAACGCCGACTGGATGCCCGCGAGTTGTTTCGGAAAAAATGCCGTGGCAATTTCCGTCAACGCCTGCGAGCGTTCCGGGGTCAGGCGAAAACCGTTGTCCGCCGAAATGCCGACAAATCCTCGCACCGATTTTGCGCGCGCGACCTCGATGCGCGGAAGGATCCAGTTCGTCTCGCCGAGCGACTGGTTGCGTTCGAGACGCAGTTGGATCACCTGCCGGTCGGAGACAGGCTCGCCGTAAACGATGCGGAGTTGGTTTTGTGAGGAAACATTTTGGCGGGAGGTTGCCCCCTCATCCTGGCCTTCTCCCCCGATAGGGGAGAAGGTAACCGTGTTTGTGTTTGCGGAATCACTTACAAAATAGTCGCTCATGCCGGATGCAGTGAGTTTGGCGACTGAATAGCCCTTGGGGATGTTCAGCAGCAATTCGCGCAACGGCGCCTCGCGGATGTCGAGTTCGATCTCCGCATCCACCGAAAGCTCGGTCTCGCCGAGATTGTAGGCGAGCACCTGGGATACGCCGACCTCCGGCAAAATCTGGTCAGCCTGGAGCTTCAAGGCAAAATCCGTGCTCGAAAATCGATAGGCAAAACACTGGCTGCCCGTCGCGTGGAAAATGTTGGCCCCGGGAAATTGATCTGGTGAAATTTGCGACAGGCCGCTCGCCTGCAGGATTTCCAGCCGCACCGCGCCATCGTTCACCACGCGAAAAGCCCCGGCAAAACGCGTCGCGCCTTCGGGCTGAAGCTGCAACGCATCGGCCGATTGCGGAAAAGCCCCCAATGGCGTTTGCAATTGCACAAGCACGGCGAAGGTATCTTTCTGCGGCTGGTTGAATTGGACGACAATCCGCCGCTCATCGGAATTGGTTGCGGGTTGAACTTCCCACGCCAGCACGTCGTCGCCCTGCACGCGCGTGACTTCGCCCGCGCCGTGAATTTTTAAAACCAGCCGGCTCATCTCGCCTTGCATGATCTTGCCGTTGAACAGTGCCGACTGGCGCATCAGCCCCGGGCTCACGCTGACCTGCGACGTCATTTCCGCCGCGTAAAACAATTTCCCCTCCGACTCCGGCCGCGCCTGTTTCCATGCGAAACCCACTGAACCATCCACCGGCAGGTAGCTGACGAAATTTGTGCCGTTGCGCTCCGGTCGCGTGGCGCCGGCGAACTGGAATTCCGTGTCCGCCGCCAGCCCGCGCAATTCCACCGGCTGCAACACGCTTTGCGCCGTACGAAAATTGACCGAGCGCCAGCCATTGCTCTCGGTGATGAGCGCGTTGAAATGGATTTCGATCGGATACGTTCCGCTGCGGTCGAACCGCGCGCTGAAACGGCTCGAGTTGGCCTCCATCTGCCAGCGTTGTTGCGGAAGACTTGTGAGCGCGACCGGGCCGGAGACGAGTTCCAACGAATGCCCGTTGGAAAAATCTTCAACGTGCGCGTTTGCTGTCAGGGTGAACGCCGCCGCCTCGCCGCCGAGATCGCCGGTGAGCTTGAAATCCGTAAGGGTGATGCCGCCGGCTGCCGCACCGGAGGCGGACAGCAACAGCAGTGCGCAAAAAAGCATCGAGGTCATTATCGTTTTCATAATTTGCTCCAATCCTGGCAGCCGTGGCGGCTGTGGTTGTCAGACATCTGTCACCGGTTTGTAAAAAAATTGTCAGACCAAACTTGCGTGTCATTGGTAAAGACACGGAGAAGAGAGGTTTCTTAGAACGATTCGATAAAAATTTCAACATGGCTATCGAGGAAGGTGTGGGCAACGCGATAGCGTCTTGGAGTGCGCCAGCCTTCTGGCGCTTTCACGTCGCAGGCTCGCAGGAGGAAAGCGGCAGAGGACTGCCGCAGTCCAAAACCTCGCGGAGTTTTATGACGAAAGGCCAAAGCCACGCGGCAGTTCGAAACGCAGTTACTTTCCGGAAATGCTCCTGGCCTCGCGCAGCATGGTTTCGAGTTTTTTCGGGCGCTCGTCTGCGCCGTAAACCTGCGGGACGCCGGTCAGAATTTTTTGCAGTTCATCGAGGGTCACTTCTTGCGCGAAAGGGCTAGTGGCGAGCCATTCCGAGAAAGCGCCCGCCGTGGCGGTGAGCCGCATCGCGGGGCTGGCTTGTTCGAGCGCGGGCGCGGTGCCGTTGTAGTCCACGAGCCAGCTCTTCTCCTGATAATCCTGCGTGCCCGGCACGCGATAGCGGACGCGCACGGTCGCGACCGGCCCGATGCCGTCCGGCTTGGTCTCGACGGTGTAGAGCGCGTTGCCCGCCTCCTGCGCGGCGATCTCACCGGCAGCCACGGTGTTGTCGCGGAACTGTTCCTTGGTCAACTGATGCTTGGCGTAGCCGATCTGCCGCCAGGAAATCACGCGTTGCGGATTGAACTCCACCTGCACCTTCACGTCCTGCGCGGCGATCTGCAACGCGCCGGCCAGCTTCGTGGCAAATTCCGTGGACGCATCCTCCGGTGAATTCAGGAACGCGTAACGTCCGTCGCCGTGACTGGAAAGTTGTTCCAACAAATCATCGTTGTAATCCTCGTAACCGACGCCGAAACAATCGAGCGCGATGCCCTGCTTGCGCTGGGTTTCCACGTTCTGTTGCAACACCTTCGGGTCAACATCGCCCAGATTGGCCGCGCCATCGGTAAGCAGCACGACGCGGTTCATGCCATTTGCGAGGTAATGACGCCGCGCGGCTTCATACGCGAGGCGCATCGCTTCTTCGAGGTTCGTGCCGCCCTCGGGCGTGATGCCGCCGACGCGATCGAGGGTTTCACCGGCCTTGTCGCCGCTGATGCCGTCCGCCCACAGCCGCGCGGTGCGCGCGAAGGTGACCACGCTCACGGTGTCCTGCGGTTGCAACTGCGAGGCCAGCACGCGCAAGGCTTCGTGGATGATCGCCACGCGGTCGGCGCGTTCCATGGAACCGGAAATGTCCAGCAGCACGACGAGGTTCAGCGCGCGGCCTGCCGGACGGCCTATCGCCGATGTCTTGACGGAGAAGCGCAGCAGGTCGCGGTTCTGCGCGAACGGATCACGCGCGCGCTCCGTGGCGAAGGCCATGGGCTGTCCCACCGACGCGGCGGGATCGCGATAATCGAAGGCGTTGATGAATTCCTCGCTCCGGATGGACGCCGGGTCCGGCAACTGCCCGCGCTCCAGGCTCGCCGCCGCGAGCTGGAACGATACGTCGCTGACATTGAGCGCGAAGGTGGAGAAATTGTTTTCAGCGCACAAAAATTCCGGCTGCGGAATCGGCATACCCGGCGCGGGTTTGGGCAACGGGCGGTCCATGTCTACAGGAGTCAAAGCCGAGCATGCGGGAGTGGAATTGATAGTACCGCCTTTTCTCTTTTGTATCGCAACAGCGTTCGTTGAGAGTTGATAGTTCAAACCCGAAACATCATCACGATCCGAGGATTTACCAGCGAAGGCATTCACGCCGTTCAAGGCCAAGGTGTTGGTGCCGGCCAGATAATAGCTGCCGGAGGATTTGTTCAAACTTCCGTCCGTCTTGGTCAGGTCATCCCCAGCCACCACGCCGCTTTGAAGTTGAAACTTGGAACTGTTTTCCGCGATGTTCGTTGCCACGATGAAGCTGTAGGAGCTTTTGAACAAATTGCCCGCTACCGGTACGTCGCCCACCACGACGGGAACTTTTTCCGCGCCGGTTTCTGAAAAAGAATCCTCAAAATCCAAAGTTCTTGTCCTGGCTTCCTCTTTCGGCGGTTGAGCCTGCGCGAGATCTGGGAGCTGTCCTGGTGGCATGGCAGCGGGCGCAGCCGGGGCGGCAGTAACTGCCTCAACCCTTTCCTGGCTGAGGCTTCGTGGTTTTTGTGCGGGGGCAAATAATTTCCTCGAACCGCTTAAACCGCTAACAGCAGTCGGGTCGATTTTCTGATGAAGATCATTCACGCCCCATGAATCTATGGCCACATCTTTTGGAAGTTCAGCCTGCGCGAGCGTCGGAGGCTGCTCTACTGGTATGGCGGCAGATGCGGGGGGTCCGGCAAAGGCAAGGTCCGTGCTGGTCGCACTATTTTCCTGCCCAAAAGATTTGCGCGAACGCTCGGCCTCGTAACCTTCGGACGATGACGTGGATCCGGTGTTATTTGGCATCCGCATTTGAAAAGTAGAACCGGCGCTGACGTTTCCACCGCCATAACCGCCGCCGCCACCGCTGGCACCGGCAGGGATGCTGGCCGATGTGACGGGTTCATTTACTGCAAAAGTTGTGCCGCTGAAATCAGAGGCGGGTGGCTCCGGCAATTTCATCTTTTTACCGGCCAGGATTTTTGTGGAGGTCAGGTTGTTCGCCTCTTCGAGAGCTTTGACGGTGGTGCCGTGCTCCTGCGCAATCTTCGACAGCGTGTCGCCGGATTTGATGACATAAATGTCTTCTCCGCCACCGCCGGTTACGCCCAGCGGCATGGAATTCGCGTCCCCGGCGATTTGACTCTTGTCCACAGCGGCGATCTGGCCGCTGGCGGAATTGTCCGCAAACACAAGCGCTTGCGATTCTGGCGGCGGCAAAGCAATCCGCGGGGCTGATAACGGCGGCATTGCGGCCGGAGCGGGTGCGGGTGCGGGCGGAGCGATCGCTTTGTCACCCATGGCAAGCTGGGCCTGGCCACTCGTGCTGGTTTCAGAATAGACCGCGCCATTCATGGATAGTTGACCCTGCGGCCGGTCCTCCGAGGGCAGCCGGATCACAGCCGATCCAAGCTTATATTTTGTCTGTATGGTGTCGGCTTCCGCTATGACTGAATCGGACACTTTGCCGATGACGTAGCTTTCGCCGGCGACCGGCTTTACGCCTCCGTTTTTCAGATAAGGACTCAAATCGGCGGAGGTCGGAACGGCGTCGGGTGACTTGTTGTTCTCCAAGGCCCACTGGTTTTTCGCGGCGTCAATCTGTCGTAAATTGTTTATGACCGCGTTGGCCGGCGAAGTGGCGCGGGACTTGACGAAATTCGGAATAGATATGGCGATCAGCCCGACAATCAACAAAAGCAAGCAGGTGGTAGTTATGAGCGCGGACGTTGATGGAACATTAATCCGCTTCAGCCAGAACAGCGGTTCGTCCTTGGGCGCCGTCTGGAAATGAGCGAGGAGTTTTTCGCGGCGATCGCCGGAGAGTTTCAGCGGTTCGGCTTTTTCTGTCGGCGCATCCGCCGGGGCGTTCACGGCTTCGTGGACGAGAACGATAGTGGCGGCGAGTTCATCGTGTAATTTTTTCAGCGCGGGGTCGTGCGCGATGGTGTAGCGCAACAGTTCGACCTCGTCGGCGGGCAGTTCGCCGAGGAGCAGCGCGGTGAGGCGGGCCTCGATGTGTTCGCGTGATGGCTGGTCAGGGTTCATGGGGTGGCCCTGTGGTTGAAGGTTGGTTCGGGCAGGATGGGGGCGCCGTGGCTTACGTCGCGTTCTCCCTCACCCTGACTCTCTCCCGCTGGGAGAGGGGAAAACGCGCGCTGCGTCCCACTAAATTGCAGACGGTCAGCGGCCCGGTTGATTCTCGTAAAAGTGGAAATGTCCAACTGCTGTTCCTTCTCCCTTAGGGAGAAGGTCAGGATGAGGGGGAAGGCGGCGCTTATTTCGCACTGCCTACGCTCAAAAAAATGGATGATCACTTCCCCCTCACCCCGGCCCTCTCCCTTGGGGAGAGGGGGTAACGCTCCCAGCGTCTTGGCGTGGGCATGCGTCGGATTGTTGAAATTATTTTTCATGGGACAACTCCCGTTTTCGCCAGCTCGGCGGCGATGGTTTTGAGCGCGTGATGCAAAATGAAACCGACGTTGCCGGCGGTCAGGCCGGTACGTTCGGCAATTTGCTTGTAGGAAAGTTCATCGTTGAATTTCAGTTTCACGAGTTCGCGGCTGCGATCATCAAGCGCGCCAAGGCTGATGCGCACGAGGCCGATGCCCTCGAGCCGGAGCATCTGTTCATCGGGCGGCAGGCTCTGGTCGGCGGGTTCGGGGACGGAGGCATGGTCGCTTTCGGAATTCGGAGCGGGTTCGAGAGGGACGATTTTTTTATTATCGCGGCGGTGATTGAGCGCGAGATTGTGCACGATCCGGTAAAGCCACGGGCGCGGCTTCTCGACTTGTCCGAACTGGGCATGCAGTTTCATGAACGCTTCCTGGACGATGTCCTCGGCGAGTTCGCGGGTGCCCGTGTAGCGGAGGGCATAGGCCAAAAGGGGCGACTCCAGAGCCGTGAACAGCTCCTCGATCGTCTCGCCTCCGGGCGATTGCCTGCTGATTTCGTATGGTCGCATCACGGCCCGTCCGGCACATGGTTGGCCAACCCGTCAAATAACATCGTATTCAAGGGTATGACACGCCGGGCGGGGGTTTATTAGAGCATTTTCATAATTATTGCAGACATTTGTTGGAGCGAAAGTGAAGGCGACGGTTTTTTACCTGAATTCGGTGGCCGTGGTTGGCAGGCGGTTTCGGGCGGGACGCCCGAAACAACCCGCGAGACGCGGGTGCTACAAATCAAGACGCGGTGGATTTTATCGAGGGCTTGCACTCATGAGCCGACGTTGGGCGTCAAAGCTTCAATCCGAAGGCGGCGAGTTTGGCACGGGTGGATTTATAGTCGGTGTGATGGATGCCGTGGATGCCGAGGCTCCGTGCGATCTGGACAAACATGGCGCGGTCATCAATGTAGATCACCTTACTGTCCGGCACCTGGGCGATGTCCATGGCCATCCGGAAAATGTCCTCATCCGGTTTTCGAAAATGGACGAAACAGGAGGAAATAAAAAAATCCACAAAGCTGTTCAGCTTGAAGGTCCCGATGCGATGCGCATTCAGCTCACGGCCTTCGTTGCTGACCACGGCAATCTTCAAGCCGTACTTTGATTTGAGCTGGCGGACCATCCCGATCATGTCCGGGAACGGTTTTGATTGGGCGAACATGAATTTGCGGAACTGCGCGCGGGTGAACGACCGTTTCTGGTAGAAGACCACGCGGTCCAGGTATTGGTCCAGGGTGAGTTTGCCTTCCTCATACGTGTCGAAGGTCAGATGATGACGGTCTTCCATTTCATCCAAATCCAAGGCGAACGTCTTCGCCGCCTGTTTGCGGGCCTCATGTGACCAACCGTTGGTGAGCAGGACGCCGCCGATATCCAGAAAGAGCGCGGTGATGGGTGGTTTTTTTTTCATGGGTTTGATGTTAGCCGCATTCGTGCCGAAGTTGTTTTGATTTGCCATATCTAAATTGCCTCAGCCCCACAACTGGCGGTCGAGGGTGCGGAATTGGATGGCTTCGCTGACGTCGTCGCCGGAGATCTTTTCGCCGCCGCGCAGGTCGGCAATGGTGCGGGCGACTTTCAGGATGCGGTCGTAGGCGCGGGCGCTCAGATTGTATTCGGTCATGGCGTGCTTGAGGAGGTCGCGCGTGGGTTCATCGAGTTCACAGAAGGCTTTCAATTCGCGCGCGCCCATCCGGGCGTTGCAGGTGACCTTGGGCTTGGCGGCGAAACGCGCGGTCTGGAGTTTACGCGCGGCGATGACCCGTGCGCGAATTTGCGCGGACGACTCGCCGGGCTGCGCGTTGCTCATCTCGCGGAATTTCACCGGCGGCACCTCGATGTGCAGATCTATGCGGTCGAGCAACGGACCGGAAACGCGGCCGAGGTAATTCTGGATCTCGCGCGGCGAAGATTTTGATTCGTGCGGCATCTTGCCATCGGGCGTGGGGTTCATGGCAGCGACGAGCATGAACTGGCTCGGAAAAGTCATGGTGCCCGCCGCGCGTGAGATGGTGACGATACCTTCCTCGAGCGGCTGGCGCATGGTTTCGAGGACGCTACGTTTGAATTCTGGCAATTCGTCGAGGAACAGCACGCCATGGTGCGCGAGGGAAATTTCGCCGGGCGTGGGGTTGATGTTGCCACCGAGCAAGCCGGCATCGCTCGCGGTGTGATGCGGTGCGCGGAAGGGTCGCCGGGTGACAAGCGCCTGGCCGGATTTGAGCAGGCCGACGATGCTGTGGATCTTGGTGGTCTCCAGCGCCTCGTCCAGGGTCAGGGGCGGCAGGATGGTGGCCAGCCGTTTGGCAAGCATGGATTTGCCGGTGCCGGGCGGGCCGATCAAAATGACGTTGTGCCCGCCGGCGGCGGCGATCTCCAGGGCGCGTTTGACGTTTTCCTGGCCTTTGACCTCGGAAAAATCCACCTCATCATCCGGTGGATGCTCGAAAATCTTTTCGATGTCCACACGAGTCGGCGAAATCTTGATTTCGCCTTCGAGGAACTGCGCGGCCTCGCGGAGATTCTGGACGGGGATGACGTTTAGTCCTTTCACGACGGCGGCTTCGGCGGCATTTTCGGCGGGAACGAGGATGCCGCTCTTGCCTTCGGCCTTGGCTCTCAAAGCGATGGGCAAAATGCCGTTGCAACGGCGCACGGCGCCGGTGAGGGCGAGTTCGCCGATGACGGCGAAGTTTTCGAGCTGGTCGGTCTCGGCCTGTTCGCTGGCAGCGAGCATGCCGAGGGCGATGGGCAGGTCGAAGCTCGGCCCTTCCTTTTTCACATCGGCGGGTGCGAGGTTGATGGTGGTCTTGCCCATCGGGAATTTGTAGCCGGAATTGGAGAGGGCGGTGGAGACGCGATCCTTGGATTCCTTGACCGCGGCATCCGGCAGGCCGACGAGGGCGATGAAGGTATCGCCGTAGCCACAATTGACCTCAACTTCTACGGTATAGGCGTCAACGCCATTGACGGCGGCGGAAAAAACCCGTGCGAGCATCGGAACTTTATGCAAGAAGATGGGGCGAAGCGCAACAATTCAATGGTTGCAGGTTGCTGGTTTCCGTCGCGCTGGGATCGATGCGGGTTCTCGCCAGTCCTGATTGGGAATCAGGAACCGAGAGCATTGACGAGCCGGTCTAATCGCGCGAAGGAGATTTGAAGCCGATCCGCGGCCAAGCTGGTTTGGCTCAGACGATCCCGGATAACCGCCACTTGCACCAGACGATGGCGCAACAAACCGCCGATGAAATCCACATCCTTTTCCCGTCCGGCCACCAATTTTGACACAGCCAGGTCATGAATCTCCAGACAGAGACCGGTGCCGCCGCCGGTGTTTTCGTTGCGGACCGGCACGAGGCGAGCCTGCCAACCGGCCGGCAAAACGGCCGTGTCCGCGCTCACGCCGTGCGCGTAATAGCCAAAGGTCTGGTGGAACGGCGAGCCTTCGCCAATCGAACCGTCAATCAGGTCGGTATCAGCGGGATCACGCAGGGAGAAAACGTCCGCCTCAATGGAGACAAGCAATTCATCGGGCGCCTGGGGAAATTGACCAAGCACGGCCTGACTGCCGACGATGACGAATTCAGACGCTCCGGTGATGCCGGCGACAGCCCGGATAATGTGTTCAAGCTGTTGCCGGTGCATGGCGGAAGCGGGCTTTGACTTCCCAGACTTCAGCGGGCGCAAGGACGCCGGCGAAAGGCGAATTTTGACGCAACCGCTGGGCATCGTCCGATGCCGAACAAAGGAGGCCGCAGATATCCTCCACGGGACGGGAGAGAATCTGTTGCCACTCGGCATAGCAACGCAGCAACGACGGAACGGAAGCGTTTTGCCGGGACCAACGCGCCAGATTGGCGCGGGCAAAATCAACCACTTCCGGCTGCCAGCGCAGCTTTTCAGCGATGCGACGGGCCAGTTCCAGACTCACTTGATCGGTTTCAAGGTGGTTCATGCGGATTGATTTTCAGGCCGGCAAACTTTTGCTTTAAAACCAAAGATGCCCGTTTTTTCAGGTTTAGGCAAGTCCGGCAGGCCGACGAGGGCGATGAAGGTGTCACCGTAGCCGTAGTTGACCTCGACTTCAACGGTGTAGGTGTCAACGCCATTGACGGCGGCGGAAAAGACCCGTGCGAGCATCGGAAATTTATGCGCGAAGAAGGGGGAAAGGGCAAATGTTTTGAGAGCGGAGAATTTTTGAAAATTGTGAAGTCATCGGGGGTGCCACGCTATCTCCCTCACCCTGACCCTCTCCCGCTGGGAGAGGGAACAGCGGTTGGACGATTTCATAAAACCTGAAAGTCGCCGTGCTGAAGGCCACCGTCCTTACGGACGAATCCCGGAGTGTGGCCGTCCCGGCCACTGCAACGTTCAATTCTGGCATGCATTCAAATATTTGAGAGTCTGCGGTCGTTATCACATTGCAGCGCCCGAGGACGGGCGCACTCCGGCGTGATCCTTCCGGACGGGATCCGAGCCGGACGGGCGCCATGCGGCTGCTCAGTTCGTACGTCCGGCGGCCCATAAAATGGAGTTCCGCAGCATCGTCTTAAAATTGTCGTTGCCGAACAGACTGGGATGATGGCCGATCTGGAAATAGATGTTTCGCGCCTTCATCTTGTCATTGGTCCAGATGACGGGATGATCACCCATCTTGATATCCGAGGGCGGCATATAGCTGGATTCATCCACATGGGCGAGGACATGGACGTTGGGACGCGGATCGCGGTCGTACGTGTACCATTCCTCCTCATCGATCACGAATTTCGCCGGCACGCCCCGGAAACAAGGATGCGACGCGTCTTCCACGATCACTGTGCCCGACACGCGTTTGGCGATGTAGCTCTTGAACCGGATGCCGCCCATGAAATCCGAGAACCATGGCCACATGGGATACCCGTCGAACTCGCCCAGAAGCGTGGCGTGGTGCAGGCCGACCCAGCCGCCGCGGCCCTGTTCGATGTAATCCACAAAGGCGGCCTTGGCCTCGTCGCTCCAGCGGTAGGGAGGATAGTTGAGCTGGATGATCACCTGATATTGGGCAAGAAAAGATTTGGTGAACTTGTCCGGATTTTCCACGGTGTCGAAGGTGAAACTATCCTGCTGCGCGACGGTCTTGAGCCAGATGAGCGCGGCGGCGACCATGGGTTCGTGCTGGTCGCCGCGTTCAGCCAGAACGAGGGCACGGAAAGGAGTGGCGTTCGGCCGGACAGCGGCGCAGCCGGAGGCGAGAAAAGCCAACGCGAGGGCGATGAGCAAAGAGGTGATCTTGGTTTTCATGGGAAGAATCTAAGTTGGTTTTTAGAAATCATCAGGAATAAACCGACTTGGGATTTGGTGAAATTGAGGCTCCCTCATAGGAAGAAACGTTCGCGGCGCCTCGTCACAAACCAGCGATTGGAGAGAAGCAGGCAGCCTGGCAAATCTGGATGCGTTCAAGGTGATGTCCTCTCCTTGGGGAGAGGAAACAGGTGAGGGAGAGCAACCAACTAACTTTTGTTTGCGATCGGGAAAGAGTTCAGTTTTAGAGTAAAATAGTGCGTTGCTCGTCCTCACCCCGGCCCTCTCCTCCAGGAGAGGGGGAAACGCTCGCAGTGTCCTTAGAATATAACATCGCAGGTGATACAGAGTCTCAGAGCGCGATTTTTTGTGCGGGGCAATCATCATTTTTTCGCGGACATGGCGGTGACGGCTTGCAGGAACCAGGCGGAGTGCGGGATCCATTGTTCCGTCCAACGCCATTCGTTGCCATCGTCGTGGAAACGGAAATCGATGCCGGAGCCGTCCGGGTTGCCTTTGTGGCCGGTGATGCCATTGGAAATGCCGCCGCGCCCGGTGCCGTGGCCGAACATGGCCGCCATATAGGGCACGTTGCGCCGGCCAAATTGATACATGAAACAGATGTCGTAAGGATTGCCACCCAAAATCCAGGCGATCTGGTCGGCCGCAAAATCGCCCAATTCGTGCTTGATGCCGAACGGGCCGGCGGCGGGATAAACCAGGCGTCCGCCCACGATGGCGGCGGTGGCGAGCGAGGCGAGCCGGGCATTTTCGCCCTGCCACCACCAGCCGGATTCATTTTCGTGCGGAATAAAAAATCCGTCCCGGACCTGGCCGCGAAATAAAAACGATTGCCGCGCATAGCCGAAGGGATTGCTGACATTGGTGGTGACCCGGAGATAATAATCCAGCGCCTGCCGGATGGTGTTCAGCGCCGCCATGCGGGCCGCCGCATCGCGCTCGGCATCCAGATAGCGCGCGAGCGCGACCACCGGCAAACCCGCGTCCGCCGCGTGCCAGAACGGCCGGTCGGCGTCGTTGGCGATGAAATAACCGGCCGGCGACATCCGCCCTTCCAAGTGTCCCGCGCGCAGACGCGCAGCGTCACGGTAAACCGGCTTGCCCGTGGCGATCCACAATTCGGTGGCGGCCATCAACGCGCAGTAATCATCAATGATGTTCTCCTTGCCATCGTCATCGTATTTGAGATTGTTGACTTGCAGATGGGCGAAGGCGCGTTCGGCGCCCTCCAGATATTGGCGCGAGGTAAAAGCGCCGTCCCGGTGCCACTGCGAAATGCGGGCCAGCGCAGCGATGGCCATGCCGCCGCCTTCGCGATAGGCACACTGATAATCGCTGGTCGTTTTGCTGTCCGCGAGCAGGCCAACCACACGCCACGTGGATGGATCTTTTTTAAAATAACTGAACACCGTCATGTAAAAATAGCCATCGGGTGAAAGCGACCGCAGGAGATAATTGGCGCCGTAAAGCGCTTCCGCCGCCAACGGTTTGCGGGCATCCAGCCGGTTCAGAAGCGGGGCGGCGTTATCCACCGCATTGACCATGGACCAGACGACCATCGGCGTCTGTTGCGGGGACATGAAGTTCGCGTAGGCGAGATGCGAAAAGTATTTGCTGACGTCGCCCGAGGCATCGCACCAACCGCCCCGCAGATCCACGGTATTGGTGCTGCCAAACAGGACCAGGTGGGCGTCCGCCGACAACTCCTCCGGTGAAGCGGCGCGTTGATGATAAAAAAATCCGGTGATGGCCGGAAAGGCCGCCGTCGCCAGGGCATGGTCACCGATCTCAAAATCAAAAGAATCACAGGCGCCGACTTGCAACCGGAAATGACCGGCCTGATGGACCGTGGAAAAATCCAGGCGATAAAAGTAGCGGCCGGGAAACCAGTCCGGACAGGTCTGCGCTTCACCCGGATGACCTTCAAAAACTTGCCGGCCGGTCAGTGCATCCTTCAGGATAAATTGGCTGTCCGCCGGCAGCGGGGCGGCGGTTTCGACCACCGCAAATTTGGGTGCGTCGCCATCATGTGCCACCTGGTCCACATGAATGATGATGTCGGCCGGCGACGTGCGCGGTTCGTCCGCGGCGACTGTGTTCGTCTGCGCCTGCCCGGTGAAAACCAGGGTGCTGACGGCACCAACCACGGCCGTGAATTTTAAAAAACCGGCTGCCGTTTTACGGAGCATGAGATGCCAACATTGTCCATCATCACCCCGCCGCAGCCAGTCGAAATGGGACATTTGAGCCCCCTATTTAGAGGGGGGTGCGAGCCGCACTGGCAATCATGAGAAGGGAGAAGGTTCAAACGTTAAATTGTTCAATGGTTGAATGGGAAGCAACCGTAAAAGTATTGCGCGAAGAGACGAAGGGCAGCGGGTGAATTTGCGATTTACGATTGCGAATTTTTTAGTCAGAGCTTCTCGCGTCCGCCGTCGTTAAAACTTTCACCTTCGCTAATGCTACGGCGGACAAGATGGCGGACAAGTCGTCTTCTAGTTTTTAATGTCTACCGCAGCGGATGCGGTGATATAGTTTAGAAAATGAACGCGGCGAAAGGATATCCCAAGGCGTCGTTGGCCAGCCCAAGCGGCCGCAACAGGAGGAACAATTATTTCAGACCGAATAGCAGATTGAAGGCGGGACCTTTTGCCCTCAAGGTTCTTTTACTCTTCCTCATTCCATTGTCCGGATTCGCGGCGACGCTGGAGGTCCCTCCTGTCGCTGGCGGGGACGGGGTGCAGCAGGCCCTGGATCAAGTTGGCGCGGGCGGTCAGGTGGTGCTGAGCCAGGGGATTTATATTGTCCATCAGCCGATCATCCTGCGGCAGGATGGACAGAGCTTGCGAGGCGCCGGACCGGGGACGGTTTTGTTCCTGGCCGACAACGCCAATTGCCCGGTGGTCATCTTGGGCCCGTCGAAGGACATAACCAAGGGGCCGACGCAGAGGTTGCATCTGTCCGACGTGCTGGTGGATGGAAACAGGACGCATCAACCGGACGAACTTTGGGAAATTCTTACCAATGGCGTGGTCATCAACAATAACGGCGTTCAAGTTTGCGACGTGAGCAATGCGGTCATCGAGCGTGTGGTGTGTCGAAGTTGCCGTTCCGGCGGCCTGGTGTCCACGGGCCGGACGCGGCGTCTGACGCTGCGGGATTACACGGCCTACGATAATCAATTCGACGGGCTGGCCTGTTACCGGACGGAGGACAGTCATTTCAGCAAGTTGAATTTACATGACAATCTGGCGGCGGGAATCTCGCTCGACCTGGGTTTCGACAAAAACACCATCGATGGCGCGGTTCTGACGGGCAATGACCTGGGTATTTTCATGCGAAGTTCCCGCGACAACGTGTTCGGAGGAGTGACGATTCGCGGGAGCCGGCACGACGGGGTCTTCATGGCGCAGGCGGGCGAGGCGACCGGCTCCGGGTGGCAGCTTTTGCCCGGCACGGAATGCACCGGCAACAAGTTCAACAACCTGCGGGTGGCCGGGTGCGGCGGCAGGGCATTCCGGGTGAATGACTCCGCTTGCACCAACAACCTGATCAACGGGGGGCAGTTTCTGGGTAACGAGCAAGGCGGCCTCTCGCAGCAGCCGACCAATCCAGTGACCACGCGCAATTTGACTGTGAAACCGCTCGGCTCCTTTCCGCCTTAACGGGCATTTCGCAAGCGCATTGAGACTGAACTCCGCTGGCGGAAAGCGGAAACGAGGACGCGGATGATTTGCTTTTTCGCCGGTTATCGCCGGTCGTCGCGTCTGGGCTGGACGTGGCCATGGGCATCTTTTCGGTAATGATCATTGCGGACGGCGTGGTCCCGCCAATCCGGATGTCCCCGTTCCCAGCCGTGGAAGCGTTCCAGGCGGTCCGGTCCGGCGACAAGCCAGACATTGCCGGCGCCCAGGTAGAAATATTGGTCCCCGACCAGGCCGACGTATTCAACGCCGTCCCAGGTGTAAGCCTCGGGAACCATGGCCGGCTCAACGACGACGGGTGCCGCAACCACCACCGGCGGCGCTACGACAACCGCCGGTACATAAAACCCCACCTGACCATTCGGTTGAACGACACAACCTGAAACCAAAGCAAATCCTCCCGCCGCGAGGGTCAGGAGGCATGCACGGCCCGCACGGGAATATTTTAACTTTCGAACTAATTCTTTCATTTTGGGTTCATTCATTATCAAAAGGTTACGTTTTGGCCAGCGCCGCGGATATGGGGTGTTTCCCTAACGGGACGGCTGTGGGCCGAGGCAAGTCCACGAGAGGGAACTCGTTCACGCGTCTCGACACCGGAATGCGAAATGAAATTGCATTACCGGTTCGCTCGGCTACATTGGCGCAAACAAGGAATTAGTCATGATGAAAAAAAACTTTTACGCAGCCGTCGTCTTCGGCTCGTTGATCTTGAACTGCAGCGCGTGGGATTATGAAGGTCATCACGCGGTGAACGAACTGGCGCTGGCGTCGTTGCCCACGAATTTTCCCGCGTTCATTCTCACGCCGGAGAACCGCGAGCATATCGCCTTTCTCGCGGGCGAGGCGGACCGCTGGCGCAGCGAGACGCGGATGCGCGATGGCCAGGGATTGGCGCTCGGTCATGCGAGCGGGCCGGACCATTACATGGACATGGAGGATCTGAAAAATTACGACCTGACGCCGGCGACGTTGCCGCCGTTGCGCTATGATTTTGTGGCGGACATCGCGCGGGCGCGTTTGCAGCATCCGGAACGGTTCCCGGCGATCGATCCGGCGAAGGATTCCGACCATACGCGGGAGTTGAGCGGGTTCCTGCCGTGGGCGATCACGGAAAATTACCAGAAGCTCCAGTCGAGCTTCAGCACGCTGAATGCGCTGGAAAAAAGCGGCGGCACGCCGGCGGAAATCGCCGATGCAAAGGCCGATGTCATCTATGTGATGGGGTTCATGGGGCACTTCGTGGGTGACGCAAGCCAGCCGCTGCATACGACGATGCATCATCACGGCTGGGCGACGAATTCGGTGCCCAATCCGAACCACTATACGACATCGCCCGGGTTCCATTCGTGGATCGACGGCGGTTTCTTCAGCAAGACCGGTGGCATTGATGTGAACAAGTTGTCGGCGCAGATCCATCCGGCACAGACGATCGCCGCGGCCGCGGAGCCGGACGGGGTTTTTCATACGTCGGTGGATTTCGTCATGGCCGCGAATGCGTTGGTGGAGCCGTTGTACAAGCTGGAAAAGGAACATAAGCTCGAGGCAGACGGCGACACGACGGAAGGTCTCGCGTTTCTCAATGGCCAGATCGTGAAGAGCGGACAGTTCCTCGGAGACTTGTGGTACACGGCCTGGGCGACCGCGCCGGAGGATACCTACCTGGAACGCGACCTGCAAAAACGCGCTGCGGCCGCGCAAAATAAATGACGAATGCCTCCGCCTCGCGCATCGCGGCGGCGGCCGGATTATTGGCCGTCGTGCTCGGCGCCTTTGGTGCGCACGGGCTGAAGAGTTTGTTCGCGCAAAACGGCATGGCGGCGGTCTGGGAAAAGGCGGTCTTCTACCATTTCATCCACGCGGTGATGTTGTTCGTACTGGCGCAGCTGAAGACTGTTCCGCGTATGGCGTGGTGGGGGTTCTTGACGGGAATCATCCTGTTTTCCGGTTCGCTGTATCTGCTGGCGGTCACGGATGAACATTGGCTGGGCATGGTCACGCCGTTTGGAGGGATCGCTTTCATCGTGGGATGGACTTGTCTGCTGTTGCATCCGCCGCGAATGAATTAAGAAGGAAGAATGCAGAAGTGTCACTTGAACACTTTTGGATTCGCCAAGCTGCCTCCACTATCCAGTCGCCGGTTTTGGTGGAATGGGGGGAGCGCTTACAACTTTTGGAGGGATCGGCCTGGCAGCCGGGACATTGGCCATTTTCAGATTGTGCGCCTCGGCTGCGACCTTGCCGCTCTTGTTGATGGAATCGATCCGCTGACGCATCACGGATTTATTCACGCTGAACAGCATGGCGGTTTCGTCCGTGATCAGATCCTGCCCGTAGGCCTTGCACAAGGACTGCTCGAAACTGTGCCAGCCCATCGTGACACCGGCTTCGATAATCTCGGCAAAACGCCGGGTCTCGCCTTCGCCAAGGAGCATCACTTCGCGGCTGCGCATGCTGCTGCCCATCAATTCGGTGATGAGCATGCGGCCGCCTTCCTTTTTGGGGACGAGCCGCTGGCTGACGACGTAACGCAGGCTGCCCGCAAGCCGTTCGCGTACCTGCTGTTCCTCGTCCTTGCTGAACATGCCGAGGATGCGGTTGATGGTCTGGCCGGCACTGATGGTGTGCAGCGTGGAGTAAACGACGTGGCCGGTTTCGCCCGCCGTCAGGGCGATCTCCATGGTGTCGCGGTCGCGGATTTCGCCGACGAGGATGATCTTCGGCGCCTGCCGCAACGCCGCGCGCAGGCCGTCGGGAAAGTTATAAAAATCGCGCCCCATCTCGCGCTGGCTGAAGGTGCATTGCAACTGCGGATGGACAAATTCCACGGGGTCCTCGAGCGTCACCACGTGGCATTCGTGCTTGAGGTTCACTTCGTTGAGCAAAGCCGCGAGCGTGGTGGTCTTGCCGCTGCCGGTGCCGCCGGTGACGAACACGAGACCGGTCTTTTCCTTGATGATCTCGTTAAAAACGGGCGCGAGCTTCAATTTTTCCATCGTCGGCACCTGGGACGAAAGCCGGCGCAGGACCATGGCGTAGTTGCCGATCTGTCGGTAGATGTTCACGCGAAAACGGCAGACGCCCTCGAGGGAATAACTACAATCGCACGAGCCGGTTTTCGCGAGGTCGGAGATCAGGCGCTCGTTGCCGTTCATGACCGCAAAGACGATCCGCTCGATGCGTTCGCCGGTCAATTGCGGCTCGGGACAATTCGGCGGGGTGACGAGTTTGCCGTAGATTTCCGACTGCGGCGGTTTGCCGGCGACAAAGATGAGATCGGAAATTCCCTCCGCGCTCGTGATGAGCTTGGTGAGGAGTTCGTTCAGTTCGGGGGCGGAAAGCGGGTTCATGTTTAAATTTGTGCTGAATTCTTATCGTGCGGCGCGCCGGCAACAAGCCCAAAAGGGCGGCAGTGAACGGCATCCGCCCCGCAAAACTATTTCTTACGTTGGACAGCGGATGTCCAAGGCTCCGCTTATGCTATCACCATAAATATGACAAAACCGACCGCCGGCCAGCCGGATAAAAAACCAACCTGCCGGCGTAACAGCGTTTGACATTTGACGCCGTTAAACTAATTTCGACACACTAAAAAACAAACCACGGTAATTCAACTTATGGCTGCCAAATCCACCGAAAAAAACACTGAAAAAGCGTCCGCCGCCACCGCCGATAACAAGGCCACCGCCACGCGTGATCGCGAATTGGAATCCGCAATTTCCTCCATCACCAAAGCCTATGGCGACGGCGCCATTATGCGTCTCGGCGATGCGCAGGCGCACAAAAAGATCGAAGTCATCCCGACCGGCGGCCTGTCGATCGACCTCGCGCTGGGCGTCGGCGGCGTGCCACGCGGCCGGGTTATTGAGATTTACGGCCCGGAATCGTCCGGCAAGACGACGTTGATGCTGCATCTCATCGCCAACGCCCAAAAGGCCGGCGGTCTGGCGGCGTTCATCGACGCCGAGCACGCACTTGATCCGGGATATGCCAAAAAACTGGGGGTGAACCTCGACGACCTGCTGGTTTCGCAGCCCGACAGCGGCGAAGAGGCGTTGACCATCTGCGAAACGCTCGCCCGCTCGAACGCGCTCGACATCATCGTCATTGATTCCGTCGCGGCGCTCGTGCCGAAGGCGGAACTGGAAGGTGAGATGGGCATGGCCACCATGGGCATGCAGGCGCGCCTGATGTCCCAGGCCTTGCGCAAGCTCACGGCGATCCTGAGCCGGTCCAAGACGACCTGCCTCTTCACAAACCAGCTTCGCGAAAAGGTCGGCGTGATGTTCGGCAGCCCTGAAACCACGCCCGGCGGCAAGGCGCTGAAATTCTACGCCAGCGTGCGCATGGACATCCGCCGCAAGGACACCTTGAAAGACGCCGCCGGCAATGCCTACGGCAACCATACGCGCATCAAGATTGTGAAGAACAAGGTGGCGCCGCCATTCGCCGAAGCCGAGTTCGATATCATCTACAACCACGGCATCGACAAGGAAGGCAGTATTCTCGAGGTGGGCATCACCCACGGCGTGGTGGAAAAGAAAGGCGCATGGCTGCAATTCGACGGCGCGCTCATCGGCCAGGGCAAGGACGCGGCGAAAAAAGCCCTGGAGGAAAAGCCGGAACTGGCGCAAAAAATTGTCGCTGCCATCATGGAAAAACGCGCCCTTCCGCCCGTTGTGGAAAAATAAATCAGCCCTGCTTGCGTTCCTTGTGCCACGGTTCCACTGGTACGAGCTTTTTCAAGTCATGTGGCAGCCACCAGCGTAGCAGCGGCCCGCACATCGCCGTCGTGGCCAGGCACATGATGACGAGCATGGTGAACAGCGCGGGCGTGAGCAGCCCCAATTCGAGGCCCACGTTGATGGCAATCAAGCCCATCAATGCGCGGGTGTTCATCAACGCCGCGATGCTCGCCGCCTCGCGGTTTGGCTGGCCGGTGATTTTTGCGCCAAGAAAACAACCACCCAGCTTGCCGATGACCGCCGCCAGCAAGACCACGCCACACGCCAGCCATGCCTTCGCACCGTTCAATGCGCCGATATGCGTGTTCAAGCCGGTGTTCGTGAAGAAAACGGGTACGAAGGCCACGAGGACCACACCGGAAAAACGGTTGCGCCACGCGGCGACGATCGCGTGCTCCTGATGCAGACAGGTCCCGAAAAGAAACGCGCCAAAGATGACAAAGATGCCGAGGTAATGCGTCACCAGACAGCTTCCGAAAAGAAAAATTAGCAGCAGCGCCAGATAGGAGTTGGGCATTCCCTTCTCATGCGCGTCATGGACGTGCTTGCGCCACAACCCGCGCAGCCAGGGGCCAATGAATTTTTGCAGCGCGAAAAAGAACAGGATGATGAGCGCGATCTGTTCCGCGAGTTTCAAGGCATCGAACTTGTCCGTTGCCAGCACCGTGGCCACGCCGAGCAGCACCCAGCCGACGACGTCGTCAATGGCCGCCGTGCTGATGGCCATCGCGCCGACGGCGGTGCGCTCCAGTTTCATCTCCAGCAAAATCCTGCCCATGATCGGCAACGCGGAAATGGAAAGCGCCACGCACAAAAAAAGTTCAAAACCGAACTTGGGCGTTTCCGGCGCGAATTGTTCATGCAACCACGGACCGATGGCCAGCCCGCACAAAAACGGGCACACCATGCCCAGGACAGAAACCAGGGTCACGGTTTTCGACTTCGAGCGCAGATGGCTGTAATCGAATTCCATCCCGACCTGGAAGAGCAAAAAAATCAGGCCGAGCTTGCCAAGCAGTTGCATCGAGATCTGGGTTTCCTTCGGAAAAATCACCGGCCAGTCGGACGGCCAGATCAGGCCGAGCGCCGACGGACCAAGGATGATGCCCGCCGCAATTTCGCCCACGGCCAGCGGTTGGTTGAGAAATCTTTTGCCCAGCCGCCCACAAATGTAGGCGGCGGCGATGATGATCATCCACTGGATCAAAACCAGCGTCAGGTGGCCCTCGATGGCGACTGGATTCATAAATGCGTCCGCCTGCAAATACCGTTTTTTTTGCGTCTAAACAAGCCGTTTCACCCAAAAACGTTCGTGTATTCCACGCCGGACACGGTTAAATTTTCAAAAATGAATCTGACTGAACTGCTGGAAAATTCCGCGCGCCAATGGCCGGATAAAACCGCCTTCCTCGAGGACACAACGGAGATTTCCTACGCCCAACTCGTGGAAAAAATTTCCGCGTTCGCCGAAAAGCTAAAAACGCTCCAGCTCGGAACGGGCGCACGCGTGGGGCTCGCATATCCGAATGGCGTCAATTACGTCGCGCTGACTTACGCGCTTTGGAAAAATAATTTCGTGGTCGTACCCGTGCCGACGGAATGTCCGCCGGAGGAAATCTCCGAAATCGCGACGGAGATGGAATTGTCGGCGATCCTTTTCCCGAAAGCACTCGCCCAAACCGAGCCGCTTACGCCGGAAATTTTTGTTTCCCGCTTTCTGCTCGCCACGCCGGCCGACAATCACGGCCTCAACATCGCGTTCATCCGCTTCACGTCCGGCACCACGAATGCGCGCAAGGGCGTCGTGCTCGCGCACGAAACGATCCGCGACCGCGTGCTCGCCGCGAACAAGGCGTTTCAGATTTCCGAACACGACACGGTCATCTGGTGTCTGCCGATGGCGCACCACTTTTTGATCACGATTGTCTTGTATCTGAATGTCGGCGCCACCGTGGTGCTCGCGCGTCATGTCACCGCCAAACCGTTTTTGGAAGCGACGAACAAATGGCGCGGCACGGTTTTATACGCCGCCCCGTTTCATTTCTCGCTGCTCGCGCGTGATAATTCTCCGGCGCAGATCGAAAGCGTCCGCCTCGCCGTTTCGACCACCTGCGCGTTGCCACAAGAAGTCGCCGCACAATTTCATAAACGGTTCGGCAAATCACTTCTGCCGGCACTTGGCATCATTGAACTCGGCCTGGTCGCGCTGAATTCTGAAGACCCTCAAGGCCGCTGGAATTCCGTCGGCAAACCGATCCCAGATTTTCAGGTCAAAATTGTTTCGCCCGATGAACACGGTGTCGGCGAAGTCGATGTGCGCGGACCCGGCATCTGTGACGCCTACGCCGCCCCGTGGCAATCGCGTGAAAACCTCCTGCGCGACGGCTGGTTCGTCACGGGTGACCTTGGTCGTTTTGATGACGATGGATTTCTGTTTCTGCTTTCACGCAAGACCGCCGTCATCAATCTCGCCGGGCGCAAAGTGTTTCCCGAGGAGATCGAAGCGGTGCTCGACAAGCATCCGTCCATCAAGGAATCACGCGTATTCGGCCGCGTGCATCCGCATCTTGGCGAAGTCGTCGAGGCCGAGATCGTCTTGAATGCCCCCGGTGCCAGCATCGAAAATCTTTCCCATTACTGCCGGGAGCATCTGGCGTCCTACAAAATTCCCACCCGTTTTCATACTGTTCAGACATTGCCGCGCACGGCGGTGACTGGCAAACTCATCCGCGCAACTGCAACCACTTGATATGATCCAGGCTTCCGAAATTGAAACCGAACTTCTGGCGTTTTTGCGCCGCGATATTTTTTCACCCGACACCAACCTCACCCCCGAGACCGATCTGGTCGGTGCGGGCTTCGATTCCATGTCGCTCGTGAAAACGCTGCTGCATGTGGAACAAAAGTTCGGTAAATGGATCCCCGAAGGCGAAATCACGGGCGATGCGCTGGCCAACACCCGCGCGCTCGCCGCGACGGTCGCCCGCATCCTGAATGAATCTTAGCGCGCCGCTCAACGGTTCCGACCAGTTGATGCGCACGTTCGACTACGAACTGCGCCGGCACGGCTTCGCCGGCAACCAGTGTCAGATCATCCTCGAACTCGACGGGAAATTGTCTCCGGAAACCTTGAAAGCGCGGGCAGCCGCGCTGCAAAGGGAATTCCCGATCCTCGGAGCACGCATCGGGAAAATCCTCCGTCCGAAATGGAAAATCCCGACCACGGCGCGAAAGGAAATTCTTGTTTCTGTCCACCGCGACGAGCCCAATCTGCGGCAAAAACTTTTCAATGCGCCGCTCGACATCAAACGCGGTGAACTGATGCGGTTTGATTTGATCGATCGCGACGGCGGCAAGTCAGATTTGATCTTCACCTGGTCGCATCTGCTGATGGATGCGACGGCCGCCGAGCATTTTCTTACCGCCGTCAGCGACGAAAACATTGTTCTGCCAAAAGCCAATCCGCAGCCCGTTGGAGCACCAAAAAAATGGCCGGCGCGGCTGGAGTTGATGAAGAAATCCGTTGAGCAGCTCGATAAATTTTGCGAGCAGCAACCACGTGCGCTGAAAACCCGCTTTCCAAATGCTCCGCGCGAGCTGGATTACCAGGTGTTAAAGTTTTCCGCCGAAGAGACCAAACAAGTCCGTGCGAATGGCGTAAAAATCTGCGGCGTGCTCGGCGATGCGCAGTTCCATGCGGTGATCGCGGCCATGGAGCTGCATCGTTTGCACCAAAAAAATGGTGCGGCCACTAAAAGTTACATCTTGCCGATGCCGGTCGGCCTGCGCGCCAAAGGCCACGTTGAACCCGTATTCAGCAACCAGGTGGATATGCTGATGTTGCAATTTTTACCGGAACATCTCGAAGCGACGGCATCGGCGGCAACCGCGTTGAAAGCCCAGGCATTGAAGGCGGTGAAGGAAAATTCCATCAGCTATGGTCGCAAGCTGGCGGAGCTTTTCAGTTTTCTGCCACTGCCCATCTTCATGCGCGTGCTCAAGCACGGCCTGAAGGGCGAGATTTGCTCGTTGTTTTTTGGCGACACGGCGAACGTGAATCCGAAACTGGAAAATTTCCTCGGCGTGCGGGTGAACAATTTCACGCATGTCGCCGCCGTCACGCCCTCGCCGGGGCTGGGCGTGATCTTTTATTATTTCCGTGGTGAGCTGCGTGTATCTATCGTGCATGCCAAGACCATTTTGAACGAAACCGAGGCCGCGGAATTTTCTGCCGCGTTGCGTCATCGGCTGTTGCAGCCAATTTTGTAGCAGCCGACGTCAGGAGGCTCAAAATAAAAAAGTTAGAGCCTCGTCACCTCGGCTGCTACGTTGATTTTAAGTGAAGGAAAAATTCGACATCGCCGTAATCGGCAGCGGCGCGGCAGGCATCGCCGCCGCGGTTTGCGCCGCGCGCACGGGCGCGAAGACGTTGCTGCTGGACAAAAATTCCGCGGCCGGCGGCACGGGCGGTTTCAGCGGGTTGACGACCCTCTGCGGGCTCTACGACGAAGCCGGGAATTTTTTGAACACCGGCTTTCCCAAGCAATTTGCAGAGGCGGTTTCGGAGGGGTCGCCAATCAAAAACGGGCGCCTGTGGGTTCTGCCTTATCGCCCGGAAAAATTTCGCGGGGTCTCGGAAAAGTTTTTTGGCGATTGCCAATCGCTCAAGATGGTTTGGAATTCCCCGCTGGAAAATATCGTCGTGGAAAATGAAAAAATCATTTCCTTAAACGGTTTTGACGTCGGTGCGGTGATTGATTGCAGCGGCATGTCTGATGTCGCGCAAAAAACCGGGATCGCGACGTTGGAAACGGATGAAACCACCCAGGCATCTTCCGTGGTCTTTCAACTGCGCAATGTGACGCGGGAAATCCGTTCCACCGCCGATGCCGCGCAAGTCCTGCTGCCGCTGGCCCGCGCCGGTTTTCCGCCGTTGCATTTTCACATCAATCTTGAGCCGGATTCCATCACGGCGAAATTTTCCGGACCGCCCGAAACGGTTCCCAAGCTCATCGAACTTTTGCGTGCAAACGTGCGCGGATTTGAAAATTGTTCGGCGGTGCAAAAAGAATTTTCCATTTCCCGGCGCGCGGGAAAAATGACCGTAGGGGAATATGTGCTGACCGGCGCGGACGCTTTGGGCGCAAAAAAATTCCCGGATGCGGTCGCGCGTTGCGCGTGGCCGATGGAGCAATGGGGCGCGGATGGAAAAACCAGGGTGCGTTTTTTGCCGCCCGGCGATTTTTATGAAATCCCGGCGCGTTCCCTGCGCGCGGTGAAGATCAAAAACCTCTTCATGGCGGGAAAAACCATCAGTGCGGATGCGGATGCAATCGCAAGCGCGCGGGTGATGGGTTGCTGTCTCGCGACGGGCGAAGCGGCGGCGGGGCTGGCGGCGCAATCGCTGAAATAGATTTCAAAACCTTTCCGAAATTATAGGGCGATTGTGAATGTTCTTTCGTTCATTGAACCCCTGAACCATCCGGCGCATGCCTGTGTCAAGACGCTGCGAACGTTTCCCCCTCTCCCCGAGGGAGAGGGCCGGGGTGAGGGGGAAGTGGTCATCAAATTTTAGACCCGCACCATTTGAAATGAGCGACGCCTTCCCCCTCATCCTGACCTTCTCCCTTAGGGAGAAGGAACAGCAGTTGTACATCTCCACCCTCGCGAAAACCAACCGAGCCGCTGACAGGCTTCAATTCGCCAAGACGCTGCAAGCGTCACACCATAATCGGGTTCATGGTGAGGGAGAACGCAACTTCATCTGACAGGCACCCCATTACTAAGACTGGTCTTAGTGAACGCGCATCATCTCGGGATCGCCCTTGTCCACGCTCCAATTGACGATCCAGCGCATCATGCCGATATAGAAATTGTTATTGGACGCCGCGCCGGTGAAGATACCGGCAAATCTGGCCTGAAAATAGGGCATCCATATGCGGAGCATGAAGTTGTTCTTCTTCAATGTCTCGCCGACGAGGAAGGAATTGAACAGCTTGCCGTCGTAAAAATAATCAGCGATCTCATGCCAGCATTGCAGATGATGGGCGCACTGCTTTTGATAATGAGCGAACGCCTTGGGCGTGCCTTTCAAAATGGCTTTGGCCAATAACATCCCACCCTGCATGCCAATGAGCAGGCCGCTGGAAAAAACGGGGTCAATGAAACCGGCGGTATCGCCGACGAGCGCCCAGTTGTCGCCATACATCTTTTCCGAGACGAGCTGGTAATTTTTATATTCCATCACCGGTGTGAGGCGTTTGGAATCGGCGGCAAATTTATTCAACACCGAATCCTGCTTGAGCAGGTTGTCGTATTGTTCCTCCTTCGTCGCGCCGAATTTCGGCAGATGTTCCGAGCCGATGACGATGCCCAGCGACATGCGGTCGGGCAGCGGAATGCGCCAGCTCCAGCCGTGGTCAAGGCGTGTGCTGTGGACGTGGCCGTCGTTGTCGATGCCGCTCTGGTCCACATGCGCAAAGAGCGCGGTGTCCTTGCGTCCACCCTCGGCGGCCTGGATGCCCATCAATTTCGGCAGCAACCGCACGCGGCCGGTGGCGTCCACGATCAGGTCCGGCTGTTGGCCGTTAAAAATCTCTTTTGCCGCGGCAATCGCCTCATCGCCAAGTTTCACCTTGTCCGTGCCGGAAACCTTTTCGACGGATGCGGCGGCCTCGACGATTTTTACCCCGGCCTTGCGCGCGGCATTGAGCAGCGTATCGTCGAACTTGTCGCGCGGCACGTTGTAGGCGTATTTCGGAAGTCCGCCGGCCAGGTTGGAAAAGAAAAAAAAGAAATTGTGCTCGGGACTGATGTTGATGGTCGCACCCGGTTTTAGCTTCGAATAAGACTTCACCTCGTCCTCGACGTCGAGCGTACGCAGCATCGGGATGATGGCGGGCACGAGCGATTCGCCGACGATGAGCGGCGCGCGCCTGGGCAGGTGATAGATCACGGATTTCACGCCGCCACGGGCAAGCATGATGGCCAAGGTGCAGGCGGCCGGGCCACCGCCAAGGATGGCGACCGTTCTGATGTTTCCGTTCATGGAACGAGAATAATTGTGCGATATTATTGAATCCAGTAAATCCGGCGGAAAACAAATGGTTTTATGCGGTGCGTCCGGGCCAAATTCCGTTCAGGACACCACCGCCGGATTGCGCTTGACCCTGCGCGCGGCAAATGAAAAATTCCCTTAATCCGCCCTGCGGAAAACCAAGCAAACCAAACCGACCATGAAAAAAAATCTGCTCTTCACCACGCTGCTCACCGCCGCCGTCGCGTTCGGCGTCGCCGGCTGCGGCACGACTGACTCCGGCACCACCGACCAACAACCGGCCGCCCAACCCGCTGCGGCCGCCGCGGCCGCCGTGCCGATCCCGGCGGACAGCCCGTTCGCCAAGGTCAAACCCGGCATGAGCATCGGCGAAGTTTATTCGATCATCGGCCAGCCGACCGATACCAGCCATCACATCACCGGCAAATCCTTCATCCCGTATTATTACGGCGGCGACACGCACCGCATGGAAGCGATCTACAAGGGTCTGGGCCGCATCGTCTTCTCGCCGCGCAACGCCTTCACCAGCGACATGGAAGTGATCGAGATCAACTACGACCCGAAGGAATCCGGCTACAATCAATGACCGAAATGGCCTTTTGCAAAGGCTGTTGACTGCGACGGCGCGGCCAACAGCCTTTTTGTTTTGATGAACCACCCCCGAAAACTTAATGGCGCGGATTATCTCATGCGCGGGTTCGACTGGGAACTCCGCCAGCATGGCTATGCCGGAAATTCCTGCCAGATTCTTTTGGAACTCGACGGCGCGATCTCGCCCGACGCGCTGCGCCAACGCCTCGAAGTTGTCGCCGCGAACAATCCGATGCTTGGCGCATTGGCCAAAGGCGTCTGCCGTTCCCACTGGCAGCTTCCCACGAAAGTCACTCCGCCGAAGGTTCGCGTTCATCGCGAAACGCCTGAACTCATGCAGCAACTGGTCAACGACCCGGTTGATGTTGAAGCCGGCGAACTGACCCGTTTCGATCTCGTCGAGGGCGCGGATGGAAAAACGAAAGTCATCTTCACCTGGGCGCATGCGTTGATGGATGCCCACAGCGCGGAACACTTTGTCGCCGTCTGCGGACGCGACGAAATGCCGCTGCCCGCCAGGGAGTTCATCCCCATCCCCAAGCCCGTCCCGCCGCTGAAAAAACGTTTTCAAGGTGCGATCAAAAATTTCCGGCTCTACAACGAATACCGCAAGATCGCGCCCAAATCCCCCGGCGTCCGCTTCAAGGACGCTCCGAAACGCCAGTTGTTCCGCGTCGAGAAATTTTCCGAAGCCGAGTCCAAACAGGTGAAAGCGCACGCCGGCAAATTGGCCGGGGTTTTCGGCGAGGCGCAATTTCACGCCGCCGTCGCCATCAGCGAACTGCAAAAATTTCAGGCGCAGCTCGGTTATCCCAGCCCGAGCTTTGTCCTGCCGGTGCCCGTCGGAATGCGCCCGAAAGGCAATGTCGAACCGCTGTTCAGCAACGAAGTCACCTCGATGCTCATCCAATTGCTGCCGCAGCATTTGAATTCCATCGCCGACGCCGTCGCCTCGATCAAAGGCCAGACCGCGCACGCCATGCGTGAAGGCATCGTGGACGGCTGCGTGGCCTTCGTGGATTTTCTACGAATCCTGCCGCGCCCGGCCTACATGAAATTCATGCGCACCGGATTGAAGGGCGAAATCTGCTCCATCTTTTACGGCAACACCGCCGCCGTCAGTTCGCAGGTCACCACCTTTTGCGGAGCAAGGATTCTGGACTTCGCGCACCTCGCCGCCGTGCCGGAATTGCCCGGCATCGGCATCATCTTTTACCAGTTCCAAGGCCTGCTGCGCGTCACCGTTGCGCACCTGGCCGAAACCCTCACCGAAGCCGAAGCCGCCCAATACGCCGCCGCCGTCCGTGCGCGACTGCTGAATCCGCTTTAACCACGGATGGACACAGATGAACACGGATTCTGAAAGCTGAAAGGGACGACTCTTACAGAAGGTAACGGAGGGAACGAAGCAGGGAAAAAGTTTGTCCGCAGATGGCGGGATTTACGCAGAGTCCGAGCCGGACGGGCCAATGGGAAAACTTTAAACGCAGAGGGGCAGAGAACGCGGAGCAGCGCAAAGGGTTTAGACACCAGCCTTCATTTTATTTCGGCTCGGCAAGCAAATGGCATGAATTTACATGGATATGTGATTATGCGGGATCGACCTGTTCACCGCACATTGGGCGGGATGATTCTGCGCGGCGAACGGCAATTGACACTGGCGCACGTCCGTACACTGGCGAAACATTTCAGCGTCTCCGCCGACTTGTTCCTGCTGTAAATCAGCAAGGGGCATCCTGCTTTCCGCTTTTGAATCTTCCTCATCGTCACCGTCATCCTTTTGAGGCGGTTATCGTTGCGAGTTATATTTTAATTATGATTAAGCCACTGAATAAACAAGTGTATCAAATAGTATAAATACATCGGCCAAAATACTCCTACGAGGAGCCCCCCGAGTAGCCCTAAAATTGCATAAACGATAACGAGAAACACGCTGCCTTCAGAGATTCCGCGAATAATTCCAAGTATAAAACCAATGAAGCTACATAAAACCATAGCCCCAATCCAAGTCTTTATCAGAATTGAAACTATTTTGGAGATAAAGATGTCAGAAGAGGACCTTGAGTTAGAAGAGGAATTTGAGTCACAACTAGATGATGAACTAAAATCATCATAAGAAGACGACGAATCTGACTCTTCCATAACTGCTTCTATTGCCTCTTTTAATGCCTCTGCATGTCCTCGCGCTGACTGTGCGGCTTCCCAACCGCGCTGCGCGGCCTTTTCCTCAACATCATCAGCGATATTGAATATGCCGAGAGGTGTTGCCTTATCATTCGTCCCTCTTTCTTTACCGATATTATAGTAGCGCGATTCGTTTGACATAAGCGTCTGTAGTTTCTGTTAACGTTCCCTCTCTGAACCTACCGTCTTATTCTTTTTTAGAACCGTGCGCGGTTGCGCATCCACGAGCCAGTTCCGATGGTTCATTGCGCTGATTCTAGTTTATCGCCTAAAATGCACCTGTCTGGCGCCAGCGTCAAACAATTTTGTTATCCGGCACCCTCAAGATCCTTGATTCACAGTTATTCGTCTTTCATTTGCCTGCTACCGCCCTGCTGGGTTCGGCTGAAGCCGTGTGAATACGCGACAAAAAGCCGTTTGCCTCTTTTGTGGTATGAAGAAAACCGGCTGACCATCTAGTGAGACGAAGAGGTGATTCACCGTGAATCGTCGTTGCTTAAAATGTCGAATGCTTTACGTCCAAACCAACAAGCAAAAAACAGAAAACACAAGCGAAGGCCCCATGTGATTGCCCTCTGGTATGGAATCTCACCAAAGCGTTCTAAAAATTCCACGAAATCAAAGACTTCGTAAAACATCACTAAAAATTCAATGGAAGCGACGATATGTGCCCGTAATTTTCCTAGTTTTCTATTTTAAATCCCATCAAATTTTAGTCGACCCATTTTGGTCAATAATACAAAACAAGGAATCAATCTATTTTCTAACCAAGAAGCTAGAATTTAGGCGGAGATTCTCTTCTTACTTTTTTTCTTACTTTGGCGGCTAAACGGAAACCAGCGCTTGTTTTCCCAATTATTTTTCCCCTTCTTGGGGATAAAAATTTTAACCTTGTCCGCGATTGAAGAGAGTTCTATCGGTTCGCGCTGGTGGGTCCAATATATTTCTCTCAAATTCGGGACATGACAAAGAGGTGATAAATCGAGTTTCGAATCTGCAACGTCCAAATAAATTTCCTCAAGCTTTGGATTTTTTTGAAGGGGTGACAAATCTACCACATTAACTCGGAACAGAGATAGCTTTCGCAGGCTTTGCTGATTGCTAAGGAAACCAAGATGGACAGCAACTTCTGAGAGTTCACCTTCGTGACTATCTGAAAGCGTGAAAGTTTCAAGATGTATGAGGCTGGCTACAGCCTTCCAAATCTTATCCGATTTGGTTGCGGTATTTCGAATTTTTAAAGTGAGCGAATTCAGGCGAGGCAAGCTCATCAAAAGATTAGCTGCGTCAGCGGTGCCGTCCAAACTTAAATGTCTAAGTCTTTGGAGTGAAATCAATCGTTTTGATAATTCAGGTGTGATTTGCCAACCTGACAAGTGAATTACTTCAAGGGGCGACGGATTTATAAGTTCAAGGAGTTCGGGATATTTATTCGCATCGTTAATATGAAGTTCTCGAATTCGGCCCGTTGTCACCAACTCAGCACCGAGTTGGAGAACCTGCTCTCGGTAATCACTTGGCTGCAAAAGCAACCTCGCAGGATCCCCGGCACATTGTTCTTCAAAGCCACTTGTTTGAATGAGCCCCCTCCAAGCTGCTGTCCAAATACGGCGGCGGAAGGTCATGCTTAATCCAGTATGAGAATCCAGTGATATAGCGATCAGAAGTGCCATGGGGTGGTAGGTAATTCCTGTTGAACGAGTAGGATTTTCCCATTGCAATTCCTGTTCGAAAAGAACTTCCACAAGGTGTTCTGGCCAGCCTTCTTGTTCCGAAAGCAGTTCAAAGAGCAGTAGTATTGATTCTGTCCAAGATGTGTTGTGATCTGTATATTTTTTAAGAGCTGTCGGTCCAGTATCAGGAGAATTTTTTTCTTCCCATCCACGGGCAAGAATGGTGCGTCGGAGGTACAAAGCTGCAAAGTATTCCTGAAAAGAGAGATGAACAAACGCAAATAAGTCACTACCCCCTCGGGGTAAGAGCAAACCGCTTCGTTCTGCGATAACATCGAGTAATCGGGCTGCCTCTAATTTTACCTCTTGCCCTTTTACCAAGGTCGAGTTTTCCGAAATAAACTTCGCAAGCGAGTCCAACAGGTCTTTGCGCGTTATCATCAGCGCTCCAAAATCGTTAGCAGCCCAAGGACGTCTCAATTGCATTTGAAATGCAACCTCTGCAAGCCAGCGTTCCTTTTGAATTCTGGAAAGAGGCGAAGTAGATGAAAATTTCAACCGACGTGCTTCGTCGATACTTTCCAAATAGGCCTCCACAATTTTTTCATACAAGACAGCTCGACCATCCGGGAGGCGTGCATATTGGCGATAAATAAGCGCCATTAGAGTTACAAGATTGGGGATTCGTGCAAGGGCACGAATCCCACGATTACTCCTAACAGCATCAAGAAAGTCACGGGCCGAGCGATCTGCAGCGCTTAAGACGGGCTCATAAGCGCGATACCAATTGTGCGCGAACAGACTTAATTGTTCGTTATTAAAAGGGGCCGTAAACAAGACGGTGGCGAACGCTTGTCTTTTAAACCTCGTTTCCAGGGTGCTTGATGTCTCTACTGGCTCTGAAGGGTGAAACGTGGAATTTTCGAGACGAGGTGTTGCTTTGACAAGCGAGTGAAATGGGCACTGGTCGTAACCAACAACACGTGAGGTCAAAACCCATCTGCAGCGGGAAAATTGCGAGAATCCTTGCCAAACCGCGTGACGTACTGATTCGCGTAGCGAGTAAGGCACTTCGTCAAGTCCATCAAGAAGAACAAGCGCTTGCCCTGTCTCAAAGATCGCATCCAGCTTTTTCTTTGGAAACAACTTAAGTGATTGGGCTATTGGCTGTTCTAGAAAACTTGAAAATAAATCCTCCCAGCGCATCATTTTTAAATTGTGGTCGAAACGAAGGTCTCGAAGCACAATGGGAATTGGAATTAGTCGACCAAACGTGGTGGTTAATTGGTGGGGTTCGGGTGAGGAAAAAGTGTCGGCAAGCCAGTGTATGAGAGTCGATTTGCCAGCACCCGGGTCGCCAAGCACAATGATTCGTTGATGATCTCGTAAAGCACACAACACAGAGAGGAATGGGGTGTGTTTTTTTGACGCATCAACTTCTTCTGGAGATACCCATTGCGTAGTTAGGAGTGGTTCTACATAAAGTTTCTCAAGATCGACAGGTCGCCCGGAATCACGACCTATAGGCAATCCAATGAAACGGATGCATCCGTGTGTTTGGCTGATCGCATAATAATAATCGCGTAAAGCTATGTCATCGAATGGGCGGTCGATGAATCGGTCAAGCAACGGCGGTTGAGATGCATGCGGCGGGATGAAATCGGAATTAGTCATGGTTAATCACAGCGGAACGAGGCCGAAAAATGGTCGTAGTGCAGCATCTGTTAATTTTCCTTCAACAATTAAGCGCTGGGCACGACAAAAACGATTATCGGCGGGGTCGACAAATAATGGCGTGGGTGGCAAATTTGGGGCTCCTTGCTCGTTCGTGGAGTATGTATGGGTTGCAAGAAGGACGCCCAGTTCCTTAGGTGAATCTTTAAAGCCGACCATTGCAAGTCGTCGCACCTGTTCGAAATAGTCGGGGTATATTTGTAGATAGCGTAAAACCGTTGGATGAAAAAGATGAAACAACGCAACAAGACAAATCGCCGAAACGTCACCCTCTTGAACCTCGGTCAACTGAGCTTTAGCTGCAGTAGCTGATTCTCTCGCCCGAACCAAGTGAAGAACGGTATTAACAAAAGCCTTGATTTTGCGAGGGTTTGCCGGAAGACAATCGTAATCATCAATGACCTTCGTTGCAGCGTTAGTAATTGGTTTAGGCAATCCAGAATTAGTAAGCAGTTCCTTTGCGTAGGCCACTTTCTGAGCATTGGTAGGAATTGGAAGTTTCCAAATAAATGTGCATATTTTGTCAACGTAATCTGCGGAACGTCCGCGCGCCTCATCGCTGACACTTTGATTTGGTTCGCATCCGAAAAGGTGGTATGCGACGGCGCGTTCGACTTCGCGTTGATTGACGCCAAGAACAAAAACACACCTCTTCAAGTTGAGGTATATTTTAATCCCCTCTAAGAATCTGACTATGGCCTCACCTTCGCAACGATCTAAATCATCTACGACAACAAGCAATCTGCGTCGATCTTTGTCATCATCTAATTTTCCACCAAGCAACTGATGAATCGCCTCCTCGAGAAATTGGCGGATTTTTGCCGTGGGGAGGCAGGTGCCATGGTGTTCTTGCTCCCACCGTTCACCTTCCCCTTGGACGTTATCGGCCAAGCCACCTACTTTGATTTCCGCACCACCAATGGAGAAGCCTAGTTCTGTAAATGTTCTCAATAAGCCGCGAATTCCAACTTCGCCAAGTTTTTTTATTGCGTTAGTTGTCTTTGTGAGCACGGCAAAATGATCTCGGATTTCATGTAACAAAGCTACGATTGGTGTCGTTTCATGTTGGAAACGCCATGCTTCAAACCAAACAACCGTTAACTGTGAATAGGTTTTGGATTTTTTTTGGACATCTTGATCAAAAGTAAGCGCTCCGTTCACCTCAAGATATTCTTTAAGTTGTCGAAGGCAGCTTGTCTTCCCAGACCCCCAATCTCCATGGAGTCCAAACACGAGCGGAGAGTCGCTCTCGGCTATGGTTTGTGCCATTTCAATAATTAATTTGTCGCGCTTCAAGGAATCGTGCAGCGACGGTTCATCGTTATGGTTTACAAGATGAGCAGCCATAGAAATTCAAGTGCCCGCATTTTGAGATACTTAATTAAAATTTGCTGTTTTGCACGCCAATTTCGTCTGAACAAGTTTCGACGTCTCGGTTGTTAATATTCTGATTCCTCCATATTAAATTGCCATGCAGTTGATAGAAATCGTACGCCTGAGGGATATTTTGGCAATCAGAAATTCGCCCAATGGGGCGAGGGTAAAGTGTTGAAGTGTTGAAGCGGGCGGAAACGGCGCGCACGGAGTGGACGCGCCCTACCACGATTGGCTCGCGACAGATTTTGGCGATTCCAAGGCTGGCTTTGGCTTTAGTTGGCACATTCACTTTTGTTGTGGACAAGGTTTACTCAGTTTGCTATAGTGGTTTTAGGCAGTTGAGGTCCGAGCCGGACGGGCCACCGGGGGACTTGTGATTGCCGATTGGCATTGGCCAATCAAGGATTTGCAGTCTGTTCTTTGACATAGCCACGAAAGTGGCGACGAATGAGTGATGAGATGAAGCGGCTCGCCCGACCGGCTGGGTTGGAATGGCTTGAACCAAGCCATTCCACCCCGGTCCGCGCCGGGTCCGAGCCGGACGGGCGTATCAACCTGGTACCGGGCAACGGGCGAGGCCGGTCTCGAATTTCGGGTTTCGGATCTTGGATCCCGGATTTCGGAGGTGGAAAAATGCGGCTATGTGCGCTTAAGTGCGGATAAATGCGCTTAAATGCGCTTAACGGATAAAAAATTTTAACCGCCAAGACGCCAAGGCGCGAAGGGGCAACCTTAGGTCGTACCAAATCCAAGTAAATCCGACCAAATCAAACCTGAAATGAGAGAGAAATTATATGGGGCGTCGCGGCAGCAACGGTCCTTCCGGACGGGGTCCGAGCCGGACGGGCTATCATGCGGGGTAGCGGGCAATTGGAGGTCGAGGACGAGAACGACGACGAGGGAGGAGGTCAAAGCGGTCAAGGTTGGTCAAACATAGTCAAAGTTAGTTAAGGTTCAAAATTGAGTTGAGAGGTCAAAGGGGATGGGGGTGCAAATTACGAAACGAAGCCAATTTTTCCACAAAAAAGCCAATGAAATCGTATAAGTGTCCAAAAAAACGAACCCAATTTTAAGGGTGAAATCTGACCCGCCTTCGTTAAAACTAGGGCGCGGCAAGCCCGCCTTCGTTAAAAACTTCCGCCGTCGTTGAAACTTCCACCTTCGCTAAAGCTACGGAGGACGGGATGGCGGGACAAGCCGGCGCGGCAAGGCGAGCCAAAGAAGTTTTGACGAATTTGTCCATTTTTGCGGGTTCCGGAATCAGGCTGAATCAAGGTAAATCAAACCTGAAAAACGGTTGCAGGTTGCCTAAAGAAGATGGTGGGACGCTCGTCCTCACCCCGCACCGGAACGACTCAGTTGAAAAGGGAGCGCGCCCCGACCCGGGCGCCGTGGGTCGCGCCCTCGCGACCCACCATTGCGCGCGCAAACCTCGAACCGTTTGGTGCGTTCCCGACCGACCGGATTCGGTGCGAGGGCGCGCCGAACTACAGCCGGGGCGGCTGTGGTCCCCAAATTTCAACTGAATCGTTCCGGTCCAGGAGAGGGGAAAACGTTCTTGGCGTCTTGGCGGTTAATTGGAACTAGAAACCGTTTCTGGCAAAACCGGAGAATTTTTTTTAGACTGCGCGCGAATGACGCCTGCGTTCGCCCAACTCTGGCCGGAGACTTTTCGCTATGCGAAAAAGCACTCCCCGTTTTATCGCGAACGTTTCCGTAAATTCAAAAATGTCCCGTCCCTCCACGACCTGCCGACGGTGGACAAGACGGTTTTGTCCCGGCGCAACGGCGACTTTCTCTGCGTCTCCGAAAGCCGGACCGCCGAGATCGTCACGACCAGCGGCACGACCGGCCGTCCGCTGTTGTGGCGGCTCACGGCGAATGACGTGAACCGGCTCGCGCTCAATGAAAAGATCTCCTTCGAATGCGCCGGCCTCACGCCGCACGATACGGTGATGGTGGCCGTGGCGCTCGACCGCTGTTTCATCGCCGGCCTCGCCTATTGGCGCGGCCTGACCGAACTCGGCTGCGCGGTCGTGCGCGTGGGCGCCTCGTCCTCCCTGCTGGTCCTGGAGATGATCCAGCGCGTGAAACCGACGGCCATCGTCGCCGTGCCGTCGTTTTTGCGCCATGTCGCCGACAAGGCGCGCGAACAAAAATTCGACCTCGCCCGCAGCTCCGTCCGGAAGGCCGTCTGCATCGGCGAACCGGTTCGCACCGCCGATTTCAAATTGAATGTCTCCGGCGCGCTGATCGAAAAGAGTTGGGGCGCAAAAGTGTTTTCGACCTACGGGGTGACCGAGCTGGCCAATTCCCTGTGCGAATGTTCCGCCGGGCGCGGCGGTCATCTGCACGAGAACCAGTTGCATCTCGAAATTTTGGACGATGCCGGAAAGGTGTTGCCCGATGGCGAAACCGGCGAGGTCGTTGCCACCACCTTCGGCGTGGAGGCCATGCCGCTCATCCGCTATCGCACGGGCGATTGCGCGGCGATGTTTTCGGCGCAATGCCGCTGCGGACGCACCACGCCGCGGCTCGGCCCCATCGTTGGGCGCAAAAACCAGAAGCTGAAATTCAAGGGCGCGTCCCTGTTTCCTTCCACGCTGTCGGCCGCGCTCGAGGAATCCGGCGTCACAAAATTTGTCATCATCGCCCGCGCGGAAAATTCGCTGAGCGACTCGGTGGAAATCCTGTTCCATGGCGATTCAAAAATCCCGGCGCTGCGGGAAATCATCCAGGCGCGCGCCCGGATCGTCCCGCAGATCCGGCGGGTTTCGCAGGCCGAGATCGAAAAACTGCAATTGCCGCCGGATGCACGGAAACGGCGGACGTTTGTTGATCTGCGATGAAAATCTGCATCGTCATCCCGTGTTACAACCATTCCTCGACGCTCGCCGCCGTGGTGGCCGATGCGCGGAAATTTTGTCCCCTCCTCATCGTGGATGACGGTTCCACCCAGCCATTGCCGCCGTTGCCGGACTGCGAGATCGTCCGGCTGCCGGAAAATACCGGCAAGGGTGCGGCGTTGCGCGCCGGTTTTGCGCGCGCCGCCGAGCTGGGGTATACGCACGTCATCACCATGGACGCGGACGGCCAGCATTACGCCGAGGATCTGCCGAAATTTATGGCGACAGCATTCGTGAAACCGGAAAGCCTCATCGTGGGCGTGCGCGACCTCGCGGCCGCCGGCTGCCCCGGCCACCGGCAGCGGTCCAACGCCGTTTCCAGTTTCTGGTTCCGCGTCGAGACCGGCGTGCGTTTGCGCGACACGCAATGCGGTTTCCGTTGTTACCCGCTCGCGCTCGTGCAAAAACTCGCCGTGAAATCCGGCCGTTACGCGTTCGAACTCGAGTTTATGGTGCGCGCCGCGTGGGTTGGAGCGAACCTCGCCGCCGTGCCGGTGAAATGCACCTACATCGACGGCATCCGCAACTCGCATTTCCGGCCCGTCGTGGATTTGTGGCGCATCACCAGCATGAACATGAAACTCGTGATGCAATCGTGGTTCGTACCGCGTTCGTTGCGCGTGGAATGGTCGCTCGGCATCCAGACCACGCGCGAACGCACCTTGAAGGAAATTTTTTCGGACAATGCGCATGAGCCGGAAAAACTCGCGTTCGCGGTCGGCCTCGGCTTGTTCTTCGGCATTTTGCCGATCTGGGGCATCCAGATGGTGACCGTCGCCATCGTCGCGCACTGGCTGAAGTTGAACAAGGCCATCGCGCTCGTCGCCAGCAACATCTCCTTCGGGCCGGGCGCGCTGGTCGTCACCGCCATGTCCATCGTGACCGGGCACTGGATTTTCACCGGTGAACGTCTGCCCATCCCGCCGCCGATTGATCTCCGCAAGACCGATATTTATTTGAAGGAATGGGTGACGGGCAGCATCGTGTTCGGGCTGATCGCGGCCATCGTCGGAACCATCATCGCCTACGCCATCGCCCGGCTGGCGAAGCGCAAATGAAAAACGAGCTGTACCCGAAAATTTATTCCTGGCTCGTGGCGCACCGGCGGCTGGTGTTCTTCACTTCGATCGTACTAGCGGCGGTTTGCCTCGGAATTTCTTCGCGGTTCCGCATGGAGGAGGATGTCCTCGGCATCCTGCCGCAAGACGACCGCATCGTGGGTGAATACAAGTACACGCTGAAAAAATTCCGGCAGATCGACCGCGTGTACATGGACGTTGGCACCACCAACGGGGACACGGAAAATCTCGGGCGCGCCGCGGATGAATTTTACGACCGGCTGGCGACCAACGACATTTTCGCGGGCATCACCTATCGCATCGAGATGGGCAACCAGCGGCAGGTCATCGGCCTGTTCACCGGCTCGCTGCCAACTCTCTTCACGGCCGATGATGAAAAGGCCCTCGCCGATAAACTGGATACCAACTCGATCCGCGATTACCTGACCGTCATGCGCCGGAAACTTTCCGGCCCCGAGGGCATGGTGCTGAAGGACATCGTCGCCGCCGACCCCATCGGCATGAGCGGGCTGGTGGTGCCGAAACTGTTGCCGCTGGAAACGGGCCTCGGCGGCGCGCATGTGGAAGACGGTCGTTTGCTCAGCAGCAACGGCCTTCACATCCTCGTCGTCGCCGAACCGAAAACACCGTCGTCCGACACCAAGGGCAATGCGATCGTCATCGGTGATTTGCTGCGGGCCGCGCACGAGGTGGAAACGAATTTCCCGGGCACGCACGTGGCCATCACCGGCGGACACCGTATGTCGCTCGACAACGCGACGTTGATCCGCCGCGATTCCGTGCGTTGCGTCATCATCGCCGTGAACGCGATGTTCCTGCTTTGTTTTCTCGCCTATCGCCGCCGCTGGCTCGCGGCCATCACCTTTCTGCCGTCGCTGTTTGGCAGCATCATCGCCGGCGCGGTGCTGGCGATGGTTGACAAGGAATTGTCCGCCATCGCCATCGGCCTCGCGAGCATGGCGCTTGGCATCACGGTGGATTACGGCATCTACGTCGTCTATCACCTCGACAACGCCGCGACCGACCGCGAGTCTGCCGGCAAAATCGTCGCGCGCCTCGTGCTGCCAACGTGCATCGGCGCGTTGACCATCATTAGCGCGTTCATCGTGCTCGCGTTTTCGCCGATGCACGGCTACCACCAGCTCGGTATTTTCGGCGCGACCGGGGTGCTGATGTCGGCGGCCTTCGCCTTGTTCGTGTTGCCGCTCATCGTGCCGTTGCCCAAGGAGAAGAAAGTTGACCAGCTTCGTTTCACCGGCTGGATGGAAAATTTCCACGCGTGGCAGCGGAAAAAACGCCCGGTGCTTCTGCTCGGCGTGGTCGTGTTGACGGTGATTTCGCTTTTCGGCGTCCACAAGCTTCGGTTCGAAGGCGACATCGCCAAGCTCAACGGCATCACGGACGCCACCCGCACCGACGACAAGCTCATCGGCGATGTCTGGCGCGAGGCCCTGGAGATGACCCTCGTCATCGCCCACGGCAAAACCGTGGACGAAGCCCTGGCGGAAAATGATCGGGCAGCCAGGCTGCTCGCGCAAAACACAAATGTTGCCAATGTTTATTCGCTGTCCGCCGTCCTGCCCTCTGCCGCGACCCAAAACGAGAACCTCGCCCGCTGGCAAAAATTTTGGACGCCGGAACGTAAGGAAAATTTACGCGCCAACATTTCACAGATCGGCGGCGAGATGGGTTTCCGCACCAACGCCTTTGACGCGTTCTGGAAAACGGTTGAAGACAAGCCCGCGTTGCTGACGCTCGACACGTTTCGCGGCACGCCGATGGAGCAACCTTTCTCCGAACGTATCGCCGTCGGCACGAACGATGTCGCGGTCAACACCATGGTCAAGCTGGTTGACCGTTCGCGGGTGGATGAGTTGCGCGCCGCGCTGCCGGGATTGATCGTGATCGACCAGAAAAATTTTGCCGACCACATCGCCGTCATCGCGAAACAGGACATGGGCAAGTTCGCCATCGCGACCGCCCTCGTCGTGGGCATCATCGCCTTTTGGACGCTCGGCTCGCTGGAGGTCACCATCGCCACGCTGCTGCCGATCGCCCTGGGCCTGCTGTGGACGCTCGGTTTGATGGGCCTGTTTGGCCTGCCGATCAACATCATGAATTGCATCTTCGTAATTTTCGTCATCGGCATGGGCGAGGATTACAGCGTGTTTCTGGCGACGAGCAAACTGGATGTCTGGCGCGGGCATCCCCCCCGCATTTCGCCGACGAGCGCCTCGGTCTTGATTTCGGCGGCGACGACCATTTTTGGTTTCGCGGTTCTCGCTTTCGCCAAGCACCCGATTTTGTATTCGATGGGCACGACGGTCCTGCTCGGCATGGTCAGCGCGTTCGTTGCCACGCTCGTCGTCACGCCGGCCTGCATGGATCTGCTCCTGTTCAAACGCCCGCCGACCGGCGCGCCCCGCTGGTGGCATCTGTACGGCACCGTCCAGGCCGCGACCCACCTGGCCGCACTCCAGATTTTTTCATTCTTCGTCGCCCGGCCCGTCTGGGTTTTATGCGGTGCCAAAAATATTCCCGAACGGATGCGGAGAATCATCGCGTATCTGTCGCGCGGACTTTTTTTGGCGCTGCCGTTCGGACGTTTTCATTTCAAAAACTATTCGCTCGCAACCTTTTCGCCGCCGTGCATCGTCATCAGCAACCATCAGTCGGCCGTGGACGTGATGGTGCTGGTCGCCTGGGCGGAAACGGTGCGTCAGACGGCGAAGAAGCGGGTCTTTGACGAACCATATCTGGGCCTTGGTTGCAAGCTGCTGGAGCATGTCATGGTCGAACCGAGCCGGCCGGAGGTGACGCTGCAACGTTGCCGCGAAAAACTGGCCCAGGGCGCGTCGGTGCATTTTTATCCTGAAGGCACCCGCTCGCATGACGGCTGGGTGCAGCGGTTCCATCGCGGGGCCTTCGAACTGGCGATCGAACTGAACCAGGAAATCCAGCCGGTACTCTTGTGCGACACCGCGGCCTGTGTGCCGCGCGACTCATTTTGGATCGAGCCGTTTCGCACGATGATCAGCGCGCTGCCGCGCATCACGCCGAAAAATTTTGACTATTCGCAGGGTGCCCTTGCCCTGATGAAACATTGCGAGCAAATCGTCCGGGACGGCTTGCAAAAGGAACTGGACGAGATGAATACGCCTAAGATCGTCCGGCGAAAAGTGGGACGGCTTTACCGCTACCAAGGCCGTTATCTCGAACAGTTTGTCTTTTGGAAATTGCGGCTCGACCCGATGTTCCCCTTCCTCGACCGGGTGGTGCCCCGCAGCGGCCTCATTCTTGACCTCGGCTGCGGCCACGGCCTGGCGACGCACTGGCTCGCGCAATTCACGGATACGCGCACTTTTTTAAGCGTGGATTACGACGCGGACAAAATCCGCATCGCGCAACAGACCATTCATGAGAATGACCGTATCCAGTTTCAAGAGGGCGACGTTTTGGAAATGGATTACCCGGCGTGCGACGCCGTGTTGCTGCTGGACGTCCTGCATTATTGGACGCCGGAAAAACAGCAGCTCATTTTGGGCAAAGCGCGCCGGGCGTTGCGTCCGGGTGGAAAATTGATCGTCCGCGAAGCTGCCAAGGCACGCGGCCAGGCGCACCGGCACACGAAGGTCTGGGAAATTTACAATACCGCCCTTGGTTGGAACCGGTCCCGCGAAGGCCTGCACTTTCGCACCTTGGAAGAATTGCAGGCGGACTTGCTTCAAGCCGGCTTTGCCCGCGTGGAGATCATCCAAGAGGCCACAAAAAATTCAAACACCCTGCTGGTCGCGTCCGTCTGAGTTTTGCGGCCGGGTCGCAAGAATCTTTTTGCGGATAAACTCGGGAAATTCCTCGCGCCCCAGCGAAAGATAATCCTCCGGAGCGATCGCCTCGCCAAAATGGACGGTCACCTTCCGCAAGCCGCCAAAAAAATGAAATTTGCCCGTCTTGGTCGAAACGCATTGCATGTTCTCCAAAAAAATTGGGACGATCGGCACCTTGGCCGCCTGCGCGATGTAGTAGATCCCCGGCTGGCATTCCGCCACGTCCACGCCGTTGCCGCGCGTGCCCTCGGGAAAAACGAGCAGATGATAACTTTCCGCCGCACCACCGAACGCCTGAAGTTCCTTGAAGCGCGACGGATTGATCTTCCCACGCTCGA
>DATHOG010000194.1:0-21946 GCA_035485115.1 Candidatus Sulfotelmatobacter sp.
GCCGCATCACCGGTTCAAGATTCATCGAAGGAGCTGCTGGGACGCATGGTTGCGTCCCGGCAGCTTTCCACGTTCGACGCCGCCGCGCTCGCGGGCAAAAATTATTCCAGCGAGGAGGAAATCCTCCGCTGGCTCGCCAACGAATACGGCCTCGGCTACACCACGCTCGATGACGTCGATCCGGACCGGCAGCTGCTTTCGCTTTTTCCCGCGCGCATTTTGCTGAAGGAGGAACTCCTTCCGCTCAAGCGCGACAACGGTGTGGTGGAAATCGCCACCAGCCGTCTTTTCGCCACGCAGGGACTTGATGCGCTGAAAACGCTGACCGGCCTGAATCTCAAGCCGATCCTCGCCTCCACCGAGGCGATCCAGCGTGAAATCAAAAAACGGCTTGGCGTCGGCGCGGATACCATCGGCACGTTGGAGGAGGAAAAGGGCATCCAGGTTATTGATGAAAATGCCGAGAACAACAATCTCGACGGCGGCGAAGAAGATGAAGCCTCCATCATCCGCTTCGTCAACCAGGTATTGAAGGACGCCATTGAACTGCGGGCATCCGATATCCACCTCGAACCGTTCGAGGACGAATTCCGGATCCGTTATCGTATCGACGGCGAATTGCAGGAAGTGCCCGTGCCCGGGCAGTTAAAACAATTCCAGCCGGCCATCGTTTCGCGCGTCAAAATTTTGAGCCACCTCAACATCGCGGAAAAGCGGCTGCCGCAGGACGGGCGTATCAAGGTCCGGATCGACGATGCCGACGTGGACATCCGCGTTTCTGTGATTCCGATGCTGCACGGCGAGGCGGTCGTGATGCGTCTGCTGCGCCAGAATTCCACGTTGCGCGGCCTCGGCCAGATCGGGATGAACGCGCGTGAATACGAGCATTTCAAAAACGTCCTCGGCCTGCCCCACGGCATCATTCTCGTCACCGGCCCGACGGGTTCCGGCAAAACCTCGACGCTTTACACCGCGCTGAACGAGATCAATGACGCCGTCCGCAAAATCATCACTGTTGAAGACCCCGTCGAATACCAACTCAAGGGTGTTAATCAAATTCAGGTCAACGAAAAATCCGGGCTGACCTTCGCCCGCGGCCTGCGCTCCATCTTGCGCCACGACCCGGATGTGATTCTCATCGGCGAAATCCGCGATGCCGAGACCGCGCAGATCGCGGTGCAGGCGTCGCTCACCGGTCACCTGGTCTTTTCGACGCTGCACACCAACGACGCTCCCGGTGCGCTGACCCGTCTCGTGGACATGGGTGTCGAGCCCTACCTCGTCGCCTCTTCACTTGAGGCCGTGCTCGCGCAACGCCTCGTCCGCGTGCTCTGCAAGCATTGCAAGCAGCCGGACACCTCCGTGCGCGCGCAGCAGTTCAAGGTGAAGCTCGGTGTGCCTGTCGAAAATACGATCTATAAATCCGTCGGCTGCAAGGAATGCCGCAACACCGGCTTCTTCGGCCGGCACGCGATCTTTGAATGGATGGACACGGACGAGGAAATCCGCCAGCTCATCCTGAAATCCGCCTCGACCGACCAGATCCGTGCCGCCGCGCAGCGTGGCGGGATGAAGACGCTCGCCGAGGACGGCTGGCGGCTTGTCGCGCAGGGCGTCACTACCGTGGAGGAAGTCTTGAGTGTCACCACCGCGAAGGAAGTCGAACGCTCGACCAACACCACCGGCGATACCGCCGCCAGCATCGCCGTCGCGGACAAATAATTTTCCATGCCCTCATTTTCCTATCGAGCGTTGAAGGCCGACGGCAAATTTGCCGAGGGGGTGCTGGATGCCGGCGGCCGGGCCGACGCGTTGCGGCAGATCGAGACGCTGGGCTTGCGGCCCGTGAACGTGACCGAGTCCGCCGCCCGGGCCGCCAAGGCCGCGAAAAATAACGGAACGTCGGCGCCTTCGGCCGGTTTTTCCTTCAAGCTCGAATCCAAGAAGGTTTCCGCGAAGGAACTGGAAAATTTCACGCGCCTGCTTTCCAGCCTGCTTGCGGCCGGCGTGCCGTTGAGCCGTGCGCTGGTGATTTTGCAAAAGGAGGCCTCCAGCGCGGCGTCGCGGCAAAAATGGAAGGAAATCCATGACTCGGTCGTGGACGGCCTGTCATTGTCGGACGCGATGGCGAAATCGCCCGACACTTTTCCACGCGTGTATGTGGCGATGGTTGAGGCGGGCGAGGCCGGCGGCTTTCTCGACGTGGTGCTCGCGCAGATCGCGGAATTTCAGGCGCGCGAGAAGGACCTGAAATCCAAGGTGCTCACTGCGATGATGTACCCGGTCATTTTGTTGGTGTTGGGCATCGGCATCCTGATCATGTTGCTCACGTTCTTCATCCCGAAATTCCAGGGGATTTTCAGCAGCATGCACGCCAATCTCCCGCTCATCACACAGATTATCATCGGCGCGAGCAATGCCGTGCGTTCATACGGCCTCATTGTCGCGGGGGTGCTTATCGGCCTCATCTTTGTTTTGCGCGCATGGTTCGTCTCCGCCAAGGGTCGGCGCACCTGGGAAGGCCTCGTTTTGAAATCGCCGCTGGTCGGCCCGCTCGTCGCGCAGTTCGCCATGGCGCGCTTCTGCCGCATGCTGGGCACGTTGCTCGGCGCGGGCGTGGCGCTGGTGCAGGGCTTGAACGTCGCGCGCCGTTCCATCGGCAACCAGATCCTGGTGGACGCCGTTGGCCAGAGCATCGAACGCGTGCAACAGGGCGGGCGGCTCGGCCAGAGCCTGGGCGACTGCCGGATCCTGTTTTCCGGCTCGGTGATCGAAATGATCTCCGTCGCGGAGGAAAGCGGACGGCTTGACGCCGAACTCGTCCGGCTGGCGGCCGGCACGGAAAACGACCTTGACCGCAACCTGAAGACCGCCGTGGCGTTCGCCGAACCGCTGCTGCTGTTTCTAATAGCCGGATTCATCGGCACCATTTTCATCGGCATGTTGTTGCCGGTGCTGACCATGAGCCAATACATCAAATAAAAAGTTAAAATTATGAAAATCAAAAACAACAACCTTCGTAAAAGGACATCCTCGAGTACATCATCGCGCGGCTTCACGCTGACGGAATTGATGCTGGTCGTGGTGATCATCGGCGTGCTTGCGGCGCTGGTCATCCCCAAGATCGCCGGTTCCGGCGAGCGCGCGCGCGAAACGACGGCGCACGCCGACGTCAACGGCGGCATCAAATCCGCCCTGGGCCAATATGAGGTGGACAACGGCAGCTACCCGCGCAGCCTGCAGGATTTGATTGTGGCGCCATCAAACGCCAAAAACTGGCACGGCCCGTACCTTGACTCGGGCAAATTGCCGGTCGACCCGTGGGGCAATCCTTACATTTATTATTATCCGGGCAAGCACAACCCGAACGGCTACGACCTGTTTTCCACCGGCCTTAGCGGCAAGGAAGGGAACGAAGACAATATAGGAAACTGGTAGAAATAATGAAGCAGTTGAATCGAGATTTATTGAATTGTTCCATCGTTCCCCGGTCGCGGCGCGATGAAAATTTCAATTCAACAATTCAAGAATTCAACAATTCAACACGCGCGGCATTTACGTTGATCGAGTTGATCCTTGTACTTGCGCTGCTGGTCATCATGACGGCCCTCGCCGTGCCGCCGATGGCAAAATTTATCCGCGGGCGCGCGCTGGATTCGGAGGCGATACGGTTGATGGCCCTGATGCACGCGGCGCAGAGCCGGGCGGTGTCCGAGGGTGCGCCGATGATGTTTTGGGTGGATGAAAAAGGTGGCGCGTATGGCGTATCCGCCGAGACAAGCGGCCAAAACGGCGATGCGAAGGCGGAACAGCTGACACTAGACTCGGTGGTGGCGATTTCCGTGCCCAATCCCGGCTCGGGCGCGTCGGCGACGTTTAATAATTTGCCGGCGATTAAATTTTTACCGGACGGGACCATTGATGAGGACAGCCCGCAGACGCTGGTGTTGTCGGATGCGGACGGGTTCAGCCGGCAGTTGATCGAAAGCAAAACACGGACGGGTTATGAAGTTGCCCAAAAGTGACCAGCAGCGGCCGGTTTCCCGTCGCTCCGCCTTCACGCTGGCGGAAGTGATGGCGGCGATGCTGTTTCTGGCGATCGTGATACCGGTGGCGATCGAATCGCTGCACGTCGCGAGCCTGGGCGGCGAAGTGGCCACGCGCAAGAGCGAGGCGGCGCGCATCGCCGACCGGATCTTGAGCGAGAGCCTGGTGACGACGAACTGGTCGGGCGGCCAGCAGGGCGGCACGGTCACGGAAGGCATTTTGGATTTCAAATGGAAGCTGACGAGCCAGAACTGGCCGCAGGATTCCATGCAGATGCTGACCGCGGAGGTGACGTACTCCGCGCAAGGCAAGGATTATTCGGTGAAGCTGAGCACGCTGGCCAACCCGCAAACCCAGCCGACGACAACGATGACAAGCACGCAGTGAATATTTCAATAAACAGCCGGGAGTCGAGAGTCGAGAGTCGAGTGCCAGCCGCGCTCGCGACGGGGTGTTTTTACCCTCGCCGCATGTCGCTCATCCCTCGACATGCCGCTTTTACCCTGATCGAGTTGATCCTCGCCATCGGCGTTGCCGCGCTCGTGCTGCTCACGGCGAACCTCGTCCTGTACACCGCACTGCATCTGCGGGATGACACCACTCAAATGGTGGATGCCGCCACGCCGGTGGATACGGCCGCTTCATTTTTGAAACGCGACCTGGCGTGCTGCGTCACGCCGACGAATGGCACGAGCAAGGTCTTGTCCGGCGGTTTTCGCGCGGGCAATGGGCTTCAAAGCGCGGGCGAGAGCGATCCGGTGCAGATCGAGATGTTCACCACGACCGGTTCGCTGAGCGACAGCCAGCCCTGGGGCGAAATCCAGCGAGTGTCCTATGAGTTGAAGACGCCGGTCACCCCCAACGCGGTCGGGCGGGATCTGTATCGCAGCGTCGCGCGGAACCTGTTGACGTTCAACTCGCCGCAGGTGGACGACCAGTTCATGCTCGGCGGCGTACAGAGCATCACTTTTTCCTGCTACGACGGCGCGCAATGGCAGGACAGCTGGGACACGACCAGCGTTACGGCCGTGAATACAAACCTGCCCACGGCGGTGAAGGTGCAGATCCAGATGGCCGGCAACGCCCTGGCGCAGCCGATCGAACTGGTCGTGCCGTTGGACGCCATGACGCGCTCGAACATGGTTTTCACCACAACTGGCGGTTGATGAAATGAAATTGGCAAATAACAATCCGGTTTCGCAGCCGCGAGGTGAAAACGCCTCGGTGCTCGTGCTGGTATTGTGGATCTGCCTCGGCCTGGTGAGCATCGCGTTGTATTTTGCGAGTTCGATGACGTACGAGCTGCGCGCGGCGGACAACCGCGTGAACGGCGTCGCTGCCGAGCAGGCCATCGAGGGCGCGGCGCGTTATGTCGGCTACGTCCTGCAAAATTACGCGACAAACGGTGCGGTGCCCGACCCGTCGCAATTCAAGACCACGGCGGTCGAGGTCGGGGATGCAAAATTTTGGATCATCGGCCGCGATCCTGATCCTGACGACGCCAATTCGACCGATCCTTATTTCGCGTTGATCGATGAAAATTCCAAGATCAACCTGAACACCGCCGACACCAACGAACTGGCGTACCTGCCCAACATGACGCCGGACTTTGCGTTCGCCATCGTGGACTGGCGCACGACGAACGGTATCCTGTCAATGGACTATGCCTCGCCCGGCTATTCCGAAAAGGGCGCGGGCTTTGAGAGCGTGGATGAACTCCGGCTGGTTTATGGCGCGACGGTGGATCTGCTCGCCGGCGAGGATATCAACCGCAATGGCGTCCTCGACAAAAGCGAAAAAGACCTGAACGGCAACGGCGAACTCGATCCCGGCCTGTTCGAATACACCACGGTCTGGACCCGGGAACCGAATTTTCATTCCGACGGCACGGAGATGACGAACGTGAACACGGCGACCCAGAGCCAGATCACTTCGTTGTTGCGTGACGATGGCGCGAGCAGTCCCGACCAGCGCGCCACGCAGATCTACAGCTACCTGCATCCGCGCACCGGAGCGGCGAAGTCGTTCAACGGCTTGTTCGATTTTGCGGCCTATTGCCGCACCATCGGCATGAGCGCGGATGACTTTGCGCTCATCGTCAATGATGTCACGACGACCAATGCCAGCAGCAAGGCCTACATCCGTGGCCGCATCAACGTCAACACCGCCAACGCCACCGTGCTGACCGCCCTGTTCGAAGACCTGGACAACGGCGATGAAAGCACCGCCGAATCCGCCGTACAAACGCTTGTCTCCTATCGCCAGCAGAATCCGCAGAACTTAGGCTCCGTCGCCTGGGTTTATGACGCCCTGGGTACCGGCAACTCGGTCCTGACCGCGCTGCGCGCCGGCGATTACATCACCACGCACAGCTTTCAATTTACCGCCGACATCGCGGCGGTCGGCGCCTATGGCCGTGGTTACCGCCGCACGAAGTTCATCTTTGATGTCAGCGACGGCACGCCAAAAATCCTTTACCGGCAGGACCTGAGCCGCCTCGGTTGGGCGCTCGGCGACAAAGTCCGCACCGACCTGCTCGCCCAAAATTCGCAATGAAACACGATCTGAAAAAACGTAAAAAGCTGACGACGCTGCTCGGTCTCACGCTCGACGGCAGCCGCCTCGAAGGCGTCGTGCTCCGGCGCACGAACGGCTCGCTCGCGCAGCTCCAGAAGTTTTCCGCGCAACTGGCCCTTGACCCGCTCACCGCCGCGCCGGAACTGGTCGGCCGTGAAATCCGCAACCATCTTGACGCCGCCGGCGTGCGCGAAAAAAATTGCGTGGCCGGCCTGCCGTTGCGCTGGCTGCTGACGGCGCAGACGGAGCTGCCCGCCGGCCTGCCGGACGCGGATGCGGAAAGCCTGTTGCAGCTCGAGGCGGAGAAAAATTTTCACGCGGATACCGAGTCCCTCCAGATTTCCGCCTCCCGCTGCGCGCTGGCGGGTGATAAAAAATATGTCCTGCTCGCCGGCATGCCGAACACGCATGTCGGTTCGCTGGAACAGGTGCTGGCGGCGGCGAAATTGAAGCCCGTGGGCATGGCCCTCGGCATCTGCGCGCTGGAAAAATCCGCCGGCTCGCTCGCGCTGGTCATCGGCGAAAATTCCATCGGGTTGCAGGTCAACGCCGGCGGCGGCGTGGCCGCGCTCCGCGCGCTGGAAGGCGCGGTGGAGAATGTCGGCGGGCGGGCCACGCTCCAGGCCGGCGTCGTCTCGCGCGAGGCGCGCATCACCCTCGGCCAGCTGCCGCCGGAACTGCGCGACGAGGTGAAGCGCATCCGCATTTTCGGGCCGCGCGACCTGGCGCGCGAACTGGCCGACGAGATGGAATTGCGGTTCGAGCCGCTGGGCTTGAAGACGGAGGTGGTCGCGGGTTACGCCGCGGATGAATTCGGGGTGACGCTGCCGGCGGAGGTTTTTTTCTCGCCGGCCTTCAGCCTCGCGGCGGATTTCCTGGTGCAGAAGCGGGAGGTATTCGATTTTTTGCCGCCGAAGCCGAACGTGCTGGAGCAACTCCTCAAGAAATACACATCAGGCAAATTCGGCACGGCCGGCGCAGTGGCGGCTTGCGCGGTGGTCATCCTGCTCGGGATCTTTCTTTTCCAGCAGCTCGAGCTTTGGCATTACCGGTCGCAGTGGGCGCACATGGAGAAAAGAGTGGCGGACCTGCAAAACATTTCCGACGAGATCAGTTTCTACCATCCGTGGTATGACGAGACGTATCCCGGCCTCACGATCCTGCAGCAACTGACGCTGGCCTTCCCTGAGAACGGCTCGGTGACGGCCAAAACCATCGAGGTGCGCGATGGCAGCACGGTCAGTTGCAGCGGCAACGCGAGCGACAACGCGGCGCTGATCTCGGTGCTGGGGAACCTGCGGAAGGTGGATGGCGTGAGAAACCTGAAGCTCGACCAGATCCGCGGCAAATCGCCGATGCAGTTCACCTTTGATTTTGAATATGGAAATGGAGGCGCGAAATGAAGATTAAAAACCGTCAGGATCTTTTGGTGATGCTGACCGTCGGCGTGGTCGCGCTGTATGTCGGGGTAAATTTTATTCTGACGCCGCTGGGCGGCTGGTGGTCATCGCGGCAGGCAGAGATCAAGACCTTGCGCGACCAGGTCAAGAATGGGAACGGGTTGCTTGCCCGCGAATCCGTCATCCGCAGCAACTGGGACAACAAGCGCAACAACGCATTGCCGGCGAACACCTCGCTGGCCGAGCAGCAGTTGCTCAAATCCTTCACGAGCTGGTCGGAGGACAGCGGCGCGCAGCTCACGAGCATCACACCGCAGTGGAAAAACGATTCGACGAATTACATGACGCTCGGCTGCCGGGTGGAGGCGTCGGGCAGCCTCGGCACCTTGAGCCGGTTTTTGTACGACGTGGAACGCGGGCCGGTCGCGCTGCGGCTGGACACCGTGGAACTGGATTCGCACGACAACCTCGGACAACAACTCACGCTGGGGCTGGAGGTCAACGGCCTTGCGCTGTTGCAACAGCCGGAGAAAAAATGAAATTCATGCGCATCATATTGATTTTGCCGCTGGTGTTGACGTTTGCGGGCGGTTTTTCCGCGCCCGCGCAATCGAACGGCGTGTCCGGCGATTCGGACTACGGCAAGGTGGCAGGGTTCATCGCCGACCGGAACATTTTTGACCCGAACCGTTATCCGCACGATCAACGCAGTTCGGTTTACCGTCCCAAGAAAAAAATATCCCGGAACGGCCCGCAGGGCGTGATCCTGGTAGGCACGATGGCTTATGAGAAGGGCTACTTCGCCTTTTTCAACGCCGGCGATTCGGATCTGAAAAAGGTCGTGGCGGCCGGCGGCGACATCACGGATTACACGGTGAAGAACATTTCCGCGACGGCGGTCACGCTCATCGGCAAGGATAAAAAGGAATACGTCATGCACATCGGGGATGTGATGTACCAGGAAGGCGGGGCTTGGAAGATAAATAGTGACGCCGACAGTGCGTCGGCCAATTCGCCAGCCGGTGAACCGGCAGCGACAACCACCACGGAAACCGATAATTCAACTCCGGCGCAGGACGCGACCACGGTCGCGCCTTCGCCCAGCCTGGAAAGTAACGACATTTTGAAACGACTCATGGAAAAACGCGCAAAGGAAAACCAATGAAAACATCCATCCACATTCTCACCGCGCTTGGCATCGCCGCGCTGATAGGTACAGCCGCCGCGCAAAACAATAACGGCGATCAGGCCGCGCCGCCGCCGTTGCCACCGCAATCGGACAACGGCAACGCAGCGCCGCCGGACAACGGCACCCCGGCCGCGCCACAACTGCCTGACCAGGCCCCGCCCGCCGGGGATCAGGCCGCCCCGGCGCCGGATACCGGCGCGCCCGTGGACAATGGCCAGCGCACCTCGACGACCATCCAGCCGACGGAACCGCTCGGCTCGGAGCATGCGAAGATCACCTCGGAGTTCACGCCGCCGGACGCCGCGGGTACCAATGCCAATCCGGACGATTTGTCGTTGAATTTCAAAAACGCTCCGGTGGACATGGTGCTGAATTATTTAAGCGACGCGGCAGGCTTCATCATCGTGCTGGACACGCGCGTTGGCGGCACGGTGAATGTGACTGGAAAGCACCTGACCAAGGACGAGGCGGTGGATTTGTTGAATTCGGTCTTGAACCAAAACGGTTATGCCGCCATCCGTGACGGCCGCACGCTGACCATCGTCAGCAAGGAGGACGCGAAGACCCGCCATATCCCGGTCAAGTCCGGCAACGACCCGGCAGGCATCCCGAACAACGACGAAATTGTGACACAGATCATTCCCATCCGTTTTGTCGAGGCTCGGCAATTGGTTTCAGATTTATCGTCCTTTGTCTCGCCGCAGGCGACGGTTGTGGCGAACGAGGCGGGCAATTCCATCGTCATCACCGACACGCAGTCGAACATCCGCCATATCGCGGAGATCATCAAGGCCGTGGACGACAGCGCGGAGGCGGAGACGGAGATCCGCGTGTTCAAGTTGCAATACGCGAATCCGAACGATGTCGCCTCGGAACTTTCGTCCGTCTTTCCGACCAGCGGTTCCGGCGGTAACACGCAGTCGCCCATCCGGTTCGGCGGCGGCCTGGGCGGCGGCGGGTTCTTTCAACGCATGATGGGCGGCGGCGCGCCCGGCGGGGCGGCGGCGGCCGGCGGCAGTGACAACGATCGCATCAAAAAAGCGACGCAGGTTTCGGCGGTGGCGGATCAGCGCATCCAGGCCGTCATCGTGACCGCGCCCAAGGAATTGATGTCCGAAATCGCCGACATGATGAAGGAACTGGACGTGACCTCGGACCGCGACCAGGGCGTTTATGTGTTCAAGATGAACAACGGCGACCCGCAACAGGCGTTGACCGTGCTGCAAAGCATGTTCCAGTCCAGCAGCAGTTCGCGCAGCGGCGGCAGCAGTTCCGCTTCGACCAGCGCGCTGTTATATCGTCAACAAAACAACGCGCAAACCACCGGTCAGTCGTCCGGCAGCTCGGGCTTCGGCTCCGGCTCCGGCGGCGGGTTGGGCGGTGGCGGCGGCCGCACCGGCGGATTCTGAACGGCAAAAAACCTTTCAACCAAACAAAAAATGAAAACGAACATTTGCAAAAATATTTTCCGGCTGGCGCTGGTATTATCCGCCGGCGTGGCGCTGACCGTTTCCGCCCAGCAACGCTTCGGCGGCGGCGGCGGTTTTGGCGGCTTTGGTGGTTTCGGCGGTTTTGGCGGCGGTGGCTTCGGGCAGGGCCGGAGCAGCAGTTCCTCTTCCACCTCCTACAACGGCAACGGGCAGGTGGGGAGCGCGATGATTTCCGTCGATCCCGAGACGCACGACATCGTGGTCATCGCCGACAAACCGACGGCGGATCAAATCAGCCAGGTCATCGCGAGCCTCGACGAGGCGCAACGGCAGGTACTCATCAAGGTTGTTTTTCTTGAAGTGCAGCGGAACGATGATTCCATCATCGGCGTGCAGGGGAGCTATACCGGCGGCGCGTTGGGAGGCAATATTTCCAAGGCCTTGACGGGGTTCACAACCAATGGTTTTGGCGTGCTTACCAGCAACGGGATCGCGTCAATTATCCCAACGGGCGTCACGCCGACCTATGGCAATTTTTCCGCCGGGAACAACTTCAACCTGCCGCAGGCGCTGGCTGGTGCCGCGGGCAACGGCGGGGTTTATCAGGTGCTTGGCAGTGATTTCACCGCGACGCTGCAGGCCATCGCTTCCGCGGGCCGTTCGCAGGTGCTATCGCGTCCATCCATCCTGGCGCGTGACGGCCAGCTCGCGCAAATCGTCGTCGGCCAGCAGATTTATCTGCCCAGCGGCGTGGCTTATGCCTCCGTTGGCACGTCGGGCACAACCATCCCGACTATCAACGGGTCTTACCAGAACGTCGGCATTATTCTCAACGTCACGCCGTTTATCGGCGCCAATGGTCTGGTCGAAATGATTCTTAATCCGGAAACTTCGGAGGTGGACACTTCTTCGCCCGGCCAGGTCATCACCTATGGCAGCAGCCTGCTCGGTTCCGCACCCGTCTTTGCGCCCAACATCGATATCCGCTCGGCCAACACCGTGGTCGTCACCCCTGACGCCCAGACCGTGGTCATCGGCGGCTTGATTTCGAATACCAAGTCTTCCAGCGACAGCAAGGTTCCGTTCCTCGGCGACATTCCGCTCATCGGTCAGTTGTTCAAGACCACCAGCAAGGCCGAAGGCAAAACGGAACTGCTGATGTTCCTCACGCCGCACATCGTCCAGGCCCCGTCACAGCTCAGCGGTTTCACCCCCACCGAGATGCATAATACCCTGCAGATGACCAACTCCGTTTCGGAACAGGAGCTGGACCGTTTCCTTGAACGTGTGCCGGTGAAGAAAAAATAATCCGGAGGCGAATGAACCGAGCCAACAAAGAAGCCTGGGTGGGGACGCTCCTTTTGAGCGTCTGGCTCCTGGTTCTCGTCTGGCAGTTCACCGAACATCGCCGCGTCGTCTCGGACGCGCAATCCGATCTGCGCAGCCGCGCGCATGACATTGATGGTGGTTTGAGCGCCGTCACCCGCGCGTTCAGTTTTCGCGGCACACTGTTCGAGGACCGGCTCGATCCGGTTTTGAACCAACTCACCAACGCCCTTGTCAGCACCGACCCGCTCCTCGCCGTCGGCCTGCTCAACAATGATGGCGATATCGTCGTGGACGCCGGCGATACCAATCTGCTGGCGCACGCACTGACCACCGAGACCGAACGCTGGACGGATGAAAATGTGACGTTTGTCCTGACCATCGAGGGTGTAAGCGTCAATCCCGAAGGCACCACGAATAATCCTACCGTCGTCCTGCCGTCCATGCACGGCTTCACAAATGATTTTCCCCACGAGCCGAGAAATTTTCCCCCCACTAATTTTCCCCCGCCGACCAATGCCGCCGGTCAAATTGAACTGCCGCCGTCCGGCGACGACGGTCATCCGCACGATGGCGATCACCCGCACGGGCGCGACCGGCGTCCGCCATGGATGCGCGGAATGACCGACGCTGAATTTCACGCGCTCGCAGCCAAACGCGAATTGCACGGCCTCGTGCTGGTCATGTCGACGGAAAATTTCCGCGCCGTCGTGACCCGCGACTGGTGGTTGCGCGCCGTCATCGCTTTTTTCGCCAGCATTTCCGCGCTGGGTGCCGGGCTGGCCTGGCGCAACACCGCGCGGACCGCCGAATTGCAGATCCGCCTGGTCCGGGCCAGCGAACAAAATTCTCACCTGAAGGAATTGAATCTCGCCGCCGCCGGTCTGGCGCACGAGACGCGCAATCCGCTCAACATCATCCGGGGACAGGCGCAAATGCTCGCGCGCGCCGCCGGCGCATCCGCCGATGCGCAGGAAAAATCACGCATCATCATCGGCGAGACGGACAAGGTGACCGCACAACTGACAGAATTCATCAACTACTCGCGTCCGCGCGAGGTGCGCCGCACCCGGGTTTCGCCGGCCGCCATTGCCAGCGAGGTCATCCGGACGCTCGGCTATGATATCGAAGAAAAAAAACTCAAGGTGGATGCCGTCGGGGAAAACATTTTTGTGGAAGCCGATGAACAACTGCTGCGCCAGGTCCTGTTCAACCTGATCTTGAACGCGATCCAGGCCGTCGGAGAAAACGGGAGGATCCAATTTTCCGCTGCCAATGCGGGAAAGAATGAGGCCGTGATCGAAATCCGCGACGACGGCCCGGGGGTTCCGCCGGAAAACCGTCTGGAAATTTTCAAACCCTATTTCACCACGCATCAAAAGGGCACCGGCCTCGGGCTCGCCATCGTGCAGCAGATTGTTTTCGCGCACGGCTGGGAAATCGAATGCGTGGCGAATGAACCGCGCGGCGCGGTTTTCCGGATCTCACACTTGAAAGTCGCCATCTAGAACGGCTGAAGATAAGTTATAGCCGTTGGTTTCCGATAATTTTCTCCCTCACCCCGGCCCTCTCCCGCTGGGAGAGGGAGAAACGCGCCCAGCCTCAGACGAAAACCAGCGATTGGATCGGAGAATACCGTGCGCAATAAAAGAAAGGTAAATATGGCTGTTCCCTCTTCCAGCGGGAGAGGGTCAGGGTGAGGGAAGATAGTGTGCGATACATCTTATTTTAAAATGCTCCAATATCGCCCTGCGGCTTCAAGCCGGGGGCAGCCGAAGCGTGGCGTCCAACGGCGGCAGGTCCGGCAATTCCTTGGACAAGTTCGCGCCGCCAAGTTTTTGCAATTTTTCACCGGAGGGCCGCACGCGCGATTCGTAACTGCCCACCGCCTGGTTGAACGCCCGGTTCGCCGACTCCAGGCCGCCGCGGATATTTTCCAGATATTTCGTGAACGTGACGACGCGCTCGAACAATTCCTGCGCGGCCTCCGCGATTTTTTGCGCGTTCTCGGTTTGCGCATGCTGCTGCCAGCTCACAGAGACCGAACGCAGCAGCGCGATGAGTGAAGCCGGCGTCGCCAGCAAAATCTTTTTTTCCGCCGCCCATACAATCAAGCCCTGGTCGCCCTCCAGCGCCGCGCTGAACAATGATTCCGCCGGCATGAACAACACGACGTAATCCAGCGCGTTGGCGAACTCGCGGGGGTAATCGCGGTCGGCCAGCGCCTTGATGGTCGCCTTCAATTTTGCCGCGTGGGCCGCCAGTGACTCCGCGCGTTTCGTGTCATCCGCAGTCTCGAGCGCGTTGAGGAAATCAAAATCGGGGACTTTTGCGTCCACGATGATGACGCGCTCGCCGGGCAGTTTTACGACCAGGTCGGGACGATTATCGCACGCCGCCGCCTGCTCGGTGAAATCGCAATGGGCGCTCATGCCCGCGGCCTCGACCACGCGCCGCAGCGTTTCCTCGCCCCACCGGCCGCGGGCCTGATTTGATTTCAAGACCATGCGGAATTGCAGTGTTTCGTGGGCCAGCGACGAGCTTTGTTGGGACAGAAGTTCCAGCTGCTTTTTGACCTCGCCCAAAGTCGAAGATTGAGCGGCGGAATTTTGCTGCAAATTTTTCTGGTAGGTTTCCAGTTGTTGTTTCAACGGTTCGACCAGGACCTTGATGGATTCCTGCCGCTTTTCCAAATCACCCTTCGCGACTTCCTGAAATTTTCCAAAAGACTGTTCCGCCAGCCGCAGAAATTCCGGCGCGTTTTGCCGCAGGGCGTCCGCGCTCAAGGCCTTGAAGGTGTCGCGCAAGTCGGCCAGCGCCTTCTCCTGCAGAATTTTTTGCTCGGCCAGAATTTTTTGCGCCGCGTTTTGTCCGGCTTCCGCCGCCGCGCGCGCGCTGGCGGTTTCCAGGTTTTGCGCCCGCGATTTTTCCAGTTCTAATTCGCGCTGCTTCACCTGTTCCCGCAATTCGTTTTCCAAACGCCCGTCGGCCGGCGCAGCCGGCTGCCGGCGCGAACCAACCAGCCAGCCGATGAGCAGACCCAGCCCGCCGCCAATGACGAAGGTGATCGCAATTTGAATCCCGACAGGCATTTAGTTTGATCAGGTGAAAAGCTTTTGCGGACCGTCCCGTTCTCATCGTCATCCTCAAATTCATGAGGATGACGATGAGGAGGATTAAAAGTGGGCGATGACCTCGATCTCCACGTGCGCGGCCTTCGGCAGGCCGGCGACCTGGATCGTGGAGCGCGCGGGAAAGTTTTCCGTGAAAAATTTCGCATAAACCTCGTTCATGCCCGCGAAGTTGTTCAGGTCGGTCAGGAACACGGTGCTTTTGACGACATTGGCAAACGTGAGGCCCTGGTCGTCCAGGATGGCCTTCACATTCAGCAGCACGCGTTCGGTCTGGGCCTTGATGTCGCCGGTGATGAGGTTGCCGGTCGCGGGGTCGATCGGGATCTGTCCCGCGCAAAACAGCAGGTCGCCGGTCCGGACGCCGTGATTGTAGGGGCCGACGGCGGGGGGTGAATTTTTCGGTTTGATGATTTGTTTGGTAGCCATAATTCAAATCCATTGAAGCGAAAAACCGGCCGGGGTGAAAGGCAAATTGTTTTGACGACGATGTCGCGCATCCGCAGATTGCACGTATGCAAAACGAGTCCGCCACCGCGCCGCGCCGGGATTTCTTCCCCGTGCCGGCCGCCAGTTTGGCGGATTATTCCCACGAAAAGAACACCGGCGCGGTACCATGAAAAAAATCCTCTTCATCACCGGCACGGACACCGGCGCGGGCAAGACGGTACTGACGGCGTTGTTGGCGGAATTTTTATGCACCCAAAAGATCAAGGTCGCCGCGCTGAAACCCGTATGTTCCGGCGGACGCGGCGATGCGGAGAAAATTTTCACGGCCCTGGGCGGCCGGATGGACCTCGACGGGATCAATCCCTGGCATTTTCGCGACAGCGTGGCTCCGTCGCTTGCGGCCCGCCGGGAAAAGAGGCCGGTAAAGCTGGCGCAGGTGGTGGCGCACGTCCGCGCGATCCAAAATGAATTTGATGCCGTCCTGATCGAGGGCGCGGGCGGTTTGCTCAGCCCGCTCGGTGAAAATTTTGACTCGCGCGATCTGATCGTGAAACTGGATGCGACGCCTGTCATCGTGGCAGCAAACAAACTCGGCGCGGTGAATCACATTTTGCTGACACTTGAAGCCCTGCCTAAAAAATTTCGAGTGCGCAGCAAAGTCGTGCTGATGTCACCGGCGAGGCCGGACACCGCGACCGGATCGAATGCAGAATTACTGGGGGAGTTCGTGCCGCTGGGAAAATTTTTTAAACTACCGTGGCTGGGGAAGGATTTTTCACCGACGAAAGTTTTGAGAGAAGCGGGCATCAGGCGGACTTTGGGGGATTTGGTTTAGGGCGGTTTCGGGGTTCGGTTACTGATTTGATTCTGGTGTTCTCCCTCACCCGCCGGGCTTATCATTACCCACATCTTCATGTGCTTTTTAAATAAACTCAGGTTCTTCGCTGTTTTTGTCGGAATGACTGTAACCGATTCAAACAACCGGCTGGCCTGGTTCAGGCTTCGCATAGCCAGAAAACTTCCAGCCCATGAATTACAATTATTTTTAAAAAAAAAGCACTTACCCGCATTGATGCCTTGCAATGCGGGTAAGTGAATTTTACATTTCACCGGACAACTTGTCCAGCTCGCAAGGTAAAAAGATGTGGGTAATGACAAGCCCGCCGGGAGAGGGAACAAGTAATATTTGCCTTCAGTAGTTTGAATGCGCCCGTTTCCAAACCCGACGCGGGTTTCTCTGAAAGTCGAATCAATTTTTTGGCGGCGTATTTGTCGCCAGAAAGGATTCCCGCCACGGCTGGTTCTTTTTGTAAAGATCCAGCCGTTGCTGGAGCTGTCCCGTGCCTTTCATCTGCGCGGCGGTGGCGAGGTCGAGGGCATTTTGGGCGCAGGTGACGGCGTTGGTGAAATCGCCGTTCGCCGCGAACGCCATGCCGAGGATATCAAAAACAAATGGCTGCTGCCCGGAAAGCCCGTTCGCCTTGAGGGCCAGTATGAGCGCATTTTTGCCGTCACGCGCCGCCGCATTTTCATTGGCCGCAAGGTAATGCGCCGCGATTGCGAGAATCTGGAAATTATCCGGTTCGGCGCGCAGGGCGGCGCGCAGTTCTTCCACGCCATCGGCATCGCGGCCCTGGCCAAAAAGAACCTTGGCGGTTTGAACATGCGGTGAGGCGTCGTGCGGGTCGAGCCGTTCCGCCCCGGCGAATTCCTTCAGCGCCCCGGCGACGTTTCCAAGTGCCGCCATGGCACCGCCCGCAGCGGTATGGAGGGCGGCGACTTCCGGGTTGAGCTTGATGGCCTCAAGGTATTCGTCCAGCGCCGCTTGAGGATGGCCGGCCTTGTCCAGCATGACACCGAGGTTGTAATGGATCTGGTAGCGGTCGGGATTAATGCGCTCGGCGGCGCGGTATTCATCCAGTGCGGCTTCGGTCTGGCCCTGCAAATCGAGCGCCACGCCGAGGTTGACATGGGCCACGTCGTTGTTGGCCGTGACCGTGACCGCGCGCCGGAAAAGCGTTTCGCCGTCCTGCCAGAACCGGATCTGGCGTTCCGTCGCGAAAACGCAGGCCGCGCAGATCAAAACCGCCAGGGCGGCCAAGATCGTCCTTGGCATCCGGATTTTTTCAGCGACGTCCGCCGCAAGCAAAACGAGGACGAGGAAAAATCCAATGGACGGAATGTAAGTATAACGGTCGGCCATGGATTGCGCGCCGACCTGGACAATGCCGATGACCGGGACGAGAGTGCCGAGAAACCACAGCCAACCCATCAAAAAATAAGGGCGCGTCATCCGCCAGCGCCATGCCAGGAAAGAAATCAACAACAGCAACATCAGGGATACCACCAATTGCATCACGGCGATGTGCCGCAAAGGGTAGAGCACGGCGAGATTTGCGGGCCAGAAAAGTTTACAGACATACCCGGCGACCGCGACGGGCGCATTTTTCAGGCGGAAGGAAAGTGAAATGTCACCCAGGGAGACGACCGAGTTGCCCCCGTGTTGCGCCCAATAGGTGAGGGCGCAGGAGATGATCGTGAGCGCCAAGAACGGGATTTTTTCCACCAGCAGCGGGAAAAAATGCGGAGTGCGGAGTGCGGAATACGGAATGCGCTTCAAAGGCCAGAAGTCGAGCAACAACAGGATAAACGGCAGGGTCACGGCCATTGGCTTTGCCATTAGCGCGCACGCAAATGCGAGCAACGTCGCACCGTAAAAAACTTTGGACCCGGGGCTTTGGGTTTTGGACAGCTCGCAAAATTTTACGTAGGCCAGCAGCGTGAGCAGCCAAAAAAACGCGCACAAGACATCCTTGCGTTCCGCCACCCAGGCGACCGATTCCACATGGAGCGGGTGCCAGGCAAACAACGCGGCGACCATTGCGGCCGGCCAGATTTTTACGGTCAGGCGCACCAGCAGGATGAACAGGAGGGCGGCATTGGCGGCATGAAAAAGCGCGCTGACGAAGTGATGCGCGGCGGGATTCAGGTTGAACAGTTCGCAATCCGTCATGTGCGAAATCCAGGTCAGCGGATGCCAGTTGCTGGCGTGGCCGGTAACAAACGCCCATTTGATTCCCTCCGCGGTCAGGCCGGCTTTGACCATGGGATTGTTGGTCACATAATCGTCGTCGTCATAGTTCACGAAGCCGTTGCGCGTGACGGGCAGATAAATCACAAGCGTGGCAAGCGCAAGCAGCAGGGCGATGGAACGCGGGCGAAGCACGGCGTTTGTTTTAAGCGATTTCGCGTCGCGGGCAAAGCGGATTCAACCGCAGATGCCGGATTTATGATTTGCGATATACGATATACGAGCGACCGGGGCCGAGACGGCCTCTTTTGATTGGTGGGCGAAGCCGGAGCTTCAGGGTTCCCAAGTCACCTCGGACGCCGGATTGCCGGCCAATTGTCTGACGCGCGCCAGGCCCAATCTTCGTCGAACCCGGTTTTCGGCGAGACGCCGAAAACAACCCGTAGGACGCGGGTGCCACATATATAATGCGAGCGGCCCCAAGCTCAATGTGCAGTGTTCGTGGGATTAAAGCTTTCCCGCCATGGCTGGTGGTTTAGGAAAAGATCCAGACGCTGATGCAGCGGCTCGATACCGGTCAGTTGCGCCGCGTCGGCGGTGGCGATGGCGTGCTGCTCGGCGGCGACAGCGTTTGTGAAATCGCCAATCTCGGCCAAGGCCATCGCCAGGGTGTCGGTGACAAACGGCTCATTGCCGCCGGTCAGGTCATCCGCCCGCGCGGCGAGTTGCACGGCGGCGGCACCGTTGCGGGCGGCGGGATTTTCATCGGCGGCAAGGTAGTGGGCGGCGTCGGCAAGCAACTGCCAATCGTGCGATCTGAGGCGGGCGGCGAAGAGTATTTCAGCGGCGCCTTCGGGGTCGCGACCGGCCCGGTAATAGATGTGAGCGGCCTGGATGTGCGGCGGGGCGTAAAACGGCTCGAGGTTGGTGGCGATGGCCAGTTCGGCCAGCGCCTCGTTGTCGCGGCCGAGGCGGCCGAGTTCACGGCCTGCGCCGGTATGTTGCGAGGCGTCCTGCGGAACGAGCTTAAGCGAGGCGCGGAATACGGCCAGCGAATCGGCCGGCCGGTTAAGCGAATCCAAAACATTGGCGAGATTATTATAGAGTTCGGGGCGGTTCGGATTGATTCCGATGGCGAGTTGGTACTGCTCGGCGGCCTCGGGCAGGCGGTTTTCCCTCTCCAGCGCGGTACCAAGGTTCCAGCGGGCGGTGTCGCTATCAGCAACCTCGATGGCATGGCGGAAAAGGCTTTCGCCATCCCGCCAGGTCCGGATTTGCCGTTCCGTGGCAAAAATGCAGGCGGCGCAGACCAAAACCGCCAGAACACCCGGGACGATTTTCGGGAGGCGCATTTTTTCAGCACCTTCCGCCGCCAGCAAAACGACGGCGAGGAAAAAACCGATGGACGGGATGTAGGTGTAGCGATCGGCCATGGCCTGCGAGCCGACCTGGACGATGCCGATGACCGGCATCAACGTGCCGAGAAACCACAGCCAGCCGGTCAAAAAATACGGACGCGTCACCCGCCAGCGCCAGGCGGCGATGCTGATGATGACCACGATAAGCGCCGCCACCGCCACCTTGGGGATGACAAAGACGATTGGCAGCGGGTAGAAGACGCAAAGGTTGACCGGCCAGAAAAAATGCCCGAGGTAACCCGTGAGGGCGAGCGGCAGGTTGCCCAGCCGGAGATCCAGGCGAAAGCCGTTCAAGGAGGCCACCGCCGCGTGCCCATGGAATTCATGGGACTGGACCAGAAACGTCGCCACACACGAAGCGACGGTCAGCATAAAAAACGGGATTTTTTCCACGAGCAGGGGCAGCCACCTCCGAACCGCGAACCCCGGGCCCTGAACCCGCGCGAACGGCCAGAAATCCAAAAGCAAAAAAACGAACGGGAGCGTGACGAGCATCGGCTTGGCCAGCAATCCCAGCGCGTAAAACAAAAACGCGAGCCAGAAGTCGCGGCGGCAATTTTGTTTAACAAAGCGGGTGTAGCTCAACAGGGCGAGCAACGCGAAAAAGGTGGAGAGCACATCCTTGCGCTCCGAGGCCCACGCGACGGACTCGACGTGCAGCGGATGCCAGGCGAACAGCGCGGCCATGAACAGGACCGGCCAGAATTTTTCGATGAGCCGGAGCAGGAACAGGAACACCAGGGCGGAATTCAGCGAGTGGATGAGGGCGTTGACGAAGTGGTGCCCGGCGGGATCGAGCTTGAAGAACTGGCAGTCTGTCATGTGGGAAAGCCACGTCAGCGGATGCCAGTTGGCGGCATGACCGGTGGTGAAGGCCCATTTCACGCCGGGCCAGGTCCAGCCGGCCTGCACGACGGGATTTTCGGTGATATAATCGCCGTCGTCAAAATCCACGAAACCGTTGCGCATCACCGGCAGGTACACGGCCAGCGTGGCGAGGGCGAGCAGCAGGGCGGCAAGGCGCGGACGGAGCACGGTTAAACTTCGGAAAATTTTTGGCGGCAGGCAAGCTGGATTCAAGTTATTTCAAAAATGAACCTGATAATGATGTGACGCTTGTAGCGTCCTGGCGAATTATGAACAGTCAGCGAACGGTCAGCGGCCCGGCTGGTTTTCGCGAAAGTGGAGATGTGCAACGGCTGTTCCTTCTCCCCAAGGGAGAAGGTCAGGATGAGGGGGAAAACGGCGCTCATTTCAAATTGTGCGGGCCTGAAGTTTGGATGACCACTTTCCCCTCACCCCGGCCCTCTCCCTCGGGGAGAGGGAGAAACGCTCGCAGCGTCTCGTCGTTGGAATACGCCGGGTGGTTCAGGGGTTCAATGTGTGAATGTTGCATTCCGCATTTGGCGCAAAATTTATTTTGCAATTTCCGCGCTGTGGAATGATACTATGCGCCGGCGGACGTATGCTCGGATTCCGCCGCTTGGCCCAAACCGGTTCCTCACCACCAAGCAAGATTTTTTATGAGCGGGTTATCTATTGCATTCATCGCAGCGGCCACCAAACAGGTCGAGCTGCTTTACGTCTGGGACCAGGCGCGACCGGAGGCGAAAATCATCATCGTCTTCCTGTTCCTGTCGTCCATCGCCGTCTGGTGGATGATGATCTTCAAGGTGATCCAGATGCGCCGGGCGCGCAAATTGAACGCCTTTTTCGGGGATGAATTCACGGCGCAAAAGAGCGTGCTCGAAATCTATGACCGCAAATTACCCGTGGAAGGCTGTCCGCTTTACGCCGTGTACCAGGCCGGGTGCGCGCAACTTGACGCACGTTTGCGCGGGCCGAGCGGTGAACGCGCCAAGCAGCAGATCAGTCTCAAGAACATGGAGCACATCAAACGCGCCATCGAGAACGTCGTGGCGAAGGAATGTTTGAAACTGGAATCCG